>DUNI01000144.1 GCA_012839445.1 Bacillota bacterium | reverse complement strand
TACACTCGGCTAGCCTACCAAGCCGCCGATAGGATTGGATATCAAAGCTTGAATTGCTACTACCGATACAGTAATGGCTGCAGCTAGCCAAACACCGGTACTATTGGCCACCCTCAAAATTTCTGGTGACAAAACAGCTCCCTCCTTATCATCAAAAAGGCTTCTCTTCCATTTTGCTCAAAAAGAGAAAGAAAAATGCGCTTGTAAAAATGTTGCTGAGGGCTGTCTAAAAATGGCATATAATAAAAAGACTAAAGTGGACAGGGAAATGTTACAAACCCCCACTGATAATAACAACTGGTTTTAGTAACAAATTTAATGGCAGGTGGCAAATTAAATGAAAACCAATATTAACTTAGCCTGCGCCGATTCTAAAGGCCGGTTATATGAATATCCCCATTTGGCGGCGGTTGGAAGGACGGGGGAAATAATAAAACCCCTGACTAAAAAGGAGCTGGTTCCTTTGCCGGCAGGGTCCAGTTTAACAATGTTGCCACGTCGAGCAGCACTGGGTGTGGACAAGCAGGGCCAACTGCGATCGGCGCGGGGTCTACCTTATGTTAAAGGTCCTCTTTATGCTGTGGCCGCTCTTCTTCCCATGGGTTATGCCCGTACGTATTTGCCGGCCGCCAAAGGTAGCCCCGGAGCCGCTCCCCTACCTTTATTTGGCTATACAGCGGTATGCTTTTGCGAAGGGGAGCTTTATGCCGCAGCCATGAGAGTGGAGCCGGACAATACTACCTGGGATCCTCAGCGGTATAACACACCGGAACTTAAAGAAAGGGTCCTAAATATTTGCAGCCGTAGTCCCGAGAACAGAATACTGGAACATCTCGCTGTCTGTGCTTTAGAGTATGGTTGTTTTACGGCTCAGAATATTTTCTATCGCCGCTGGGAAGGAGGCGTGCCGGTTTCGCCGGCCTGCAATGCTCGCTGCCTAGGCTGTATTTCGAAACAAGTAAGCCAGTGCTGTCCCTCGCCACAGGAGCGAATTAGTTTTATACCGTCGGTACGGGAAATCGTGGATATTGCTGTGCCCCATCTAGCGGAAGCTGAGGATGGCATTATTAGCTTTGGCCAGGGGTGTGAAGGTGAACCGACTTTAATGGCAGATTTGCTGATGCGAGCTGTTAGTACTGTGCGCAACCAGACCGACTGTGGTGTAATTAATATCAACACTAACGGTAGCCGTCCTGATGTTATCCAAAGACTGGCTCGGGCCGGGCTAAACAGTATTCGGGTTAGCTTAATTAGCCCCTTACCGGCGATATTTAACGCTTATGTACGTCCTCGTGCCTATTCGTTGAAGCAACTTAAAGAAACTTTGCATGTTGCCATGGAAGAAGGGCTCACGGTGTCGCTCAATTACTTGATCTTTCCCGGTGTCAGCGATCGGGAAGAAGAAGTGGAAGCCATGGTAGAATTTTTGTGCCGTCAGCCAGTGCATTTGGTCCAACTAAGAAATCTAAATATCGATCCTGATGTCTATCTTAAAAGTATCCCTTTGCGCCGGGGCCGGCTTTTAGGCATCCGGGGTTTGTGTGCTCGTCTTAAGGCTGAGTTTCCTCACATGATTTTAGGCAGTTTCACCCACTACCAATAATTGTTACCCACTGTTAGCATGTTGTTGGAACCGGTTTTTTCAAGGGATTGTTTCCCAGGTAT
>DUNI01000143.1 GCA_012839445.1 Bacillota bacterium | reverse complement strand
TTTACGTACTTCCTCCGGCCCGTCCGCTTCTCGGGACAGAAACCAGCCGTGGCCGCCGGTCATAACAATGGACAAACCGGATACCAACATCCGCGGTCCCAAAATAGTCCCGGCGGCAATGGCATCGCGCAAATCCACGTCAATGAAGTTCTTAGCCCCCATATCCCTTACCGTGGTAACCCCGTTCAAGAGGGTTGCCTTGGCATGTCCTACACATCGAAAGGCAGTGGCGGCATCGGATTCGGCTCGAATGATCCCTTCCGGATCGCCCACCGGCGGTAGATCCAGGTGAACGTGGGCATCGATGAATCCGGGAACAATAGTGGCCTTCGGCAGTTCTACAACCTTTGCATTTGGCTCGTAAACTGCCGCTTCAGCGGTGCCCACATATGCTATCCGCTTGTTTTCAATGACCAAAGCAGCGTTCTCTAGCAGCTGCCCATTGCCATCAATTAGTTGGCCGGCTTTCAGAACAAGTTGCTGCATCTAAAAGTCCTCCTTCAAGAATAAGTATTGTTAAAGAAGCAAACCTACTTTACTGTTTCAAGCCAATGTTAACCACAAGACAAAGAATATTCACGCTAGGCCAAACTTTTTTAGTTTTCCCGGGAACGAAAAAAGGCGCAGCTGAAAGCGCCTGTGCCCGGAAATAGATTTATACAAACATTATACAACACTTGTCACTTAACGGATATTGGCAAAGGATGTGGCCGGGGGAACTTTTTACCAGGACGTACGTCTACAGATTATAGAAGGAGAAATAATCAGGAGGTGAATGTTCCCGTCCCGAATGATTACCAAGGGGGAGGAACTTGTATGAAAAAATATGTAAGTTTATTATTGACTGTCCTATTGTTAGTTACGGCGTCTTTGCCGGCATTGGCTGCTCCGGCACCAAAGATTAATTTGGAGCAGGCGGTGAAAATCGCCAAAGCGGCTTTCCCTGTACCGGAGGCATTGACAGAATTTGAATCCAGTTATAGTGCCTACAGTAATAAGCCACAGTGGAATCTTAACTGGAATGCTCCTTCCGGTAGTGTCACTCGCGGCAGCCTCAGTATCGCTGTGGATGCCAATAGCGGTGACATATTGAGCATGTATAGTTGGCAAGATGATAACACGCCTAAGGCGGCCCTACCCAAATACAGTCGGGCCGAGGCGGAAAAGTTAGCACGGGAGCTGGCAGCTAACATTCAACCCCGGTTTGCCGAAACACGTTTGGTTGAGTTCCCAGACGACGAGCGCTTTTGGGGTGGCCCTGCTTCCAGACACAGCTTTCAGTTCCAGCGGATTGTAAACGGCTATCCTTATAATAACAACGGCATCACTGTGGAAGTGGATGCTAACAAGTTCGAAGTAACATCATACCGGTTCAATTGGGATACAGATATTGATTTTCCCCAGCCGGATAAACTAATCAGCCCCCAAGAAGCGGAAGAAGTATTTTTGACCAAGGGGGCTCCGCGGCTCATCTATTTTCGGCCTAACCCCGAGAACAACAAAGAACGACCGGTAAAGCTGGTATACGACCTTAGCCGGACTACCGGTTATGTAGTGGATGCCAAAACCGGCGAAGTCAAACCATATGACTATTGGTACGGGCCGGCAGGAATGGGTGGCATGGCTAAAGAAGAAGCTGATCGTGCAGCATCGAATGAATTGTCCCCGGCCGAACAGGCAGAGGTTAAAGAACTGGCCGACTTACTCACCCAGGAACAAGCCATTGCCAAAGTAAAAGTTGTGTTTAACATCCCCAAGCAGATGAAGCTGGAACAAGCCCGCTTAGGAAAGAGCTGGGAATATACGCTTCAGCGCCAATGGAACTTTTCCTGGAATGTAACCGACAAGGATAAAGGCGGCGAGAGTATAAGTGCCAGCGTGGATGCTCGTACCGGCGACGTACTTCAGTATCACTACTATAGCTGGTCACCGTACGGCAGTGAAAAGCCGAAGATTAAGTACAAGAAAGACGAGCTTCAACAGATAGCAGCTGACTTTGTAGCTAAATATCAACCGGAACGTTTTGCCGAGTGCAAACTGGAGGAAACCCAGCGGGAAGATGTTATTCCCCTGCGCGAAGACGAACAGCGTTCTTACTCTTTTAACTGGGTGCGCTATGTGAACGACATTCCGTTTCCTCAGCAAGGTTTCCGATTAGAAGTAAGCGCGGAAACAGGGAAAATAACATCATACAATATGATGTGGGCTGATCTTGATTTCCCCACTGCAGAGGGCATTTTGAATCAAGAAAGTATCAATCAAACCGTGTTTGAGACCAGTCCGTTGGTGGTAGAGTACTTGTCGGTTCCGCAAGTGGAGCCTGGCAGTTCTGACGATAACAAGACCAAGGTTGGTTTGTTCTACTATGTTCAGTCTCGCTA
>DUNI01000142.1 GCA_012839445.1 Bacillota bacterium | reverse complement strand
GGTGGGGAAAGACTTGGTGGCTAGCGGCCAGCGTGGTTTACTCAGCTGCCATGATAGCCTTAATCGGCCTGTTCCCAAACTATTGGTCTTTATTGGTGCTATTTGGCCTGGGTGGCATAGGCTCTTCCCTGTTACATCCGCTGGGCTCTGTTGCTTCTACGCGCTCGGCCGGTTCTCAACCCGGCCTGGCAGTGTCTGTTTACAGTACCGGCGGTAGTTTAGGGTTTTCCTTGGGACCGTTGGTAGCAATGCCATTGGTACACCGCTTTGGATTCAAAGGTCTAACCTACTTGTTTCCGTTTAGCATATTATTTGGCCTTAGCTTTCTTATGGTACGTGACGACCTTCCGGCGCAGGTTTCCACTCCCAAACGCTGCCACCAGGAATTACAAAATACCAATACCAAGGGAGCTTGGTGGGCCCTGATACTACTTAACATTATCTCTTGGCTGCGTGCCTGGGCCCAAACTGTCTTTACTGCTTATTATTCTTACCACTTTATTCATAGCGGCTACGAGGTAACCATTGCCGCCCCTATTATTAGCACTTTTCTTTTAGCTGGTACCGTGGGCACTTTCGCCGGCGGGCTTTTGGTGGACCGGCTGGGCCGGCGGATGGTAATTACCGGTTCCTTGGTGCTAGGGGTAGTGGGTCTGTGGCTTAGTTTGACACCACCGGGATTGCTGGCTTGGATAGGTATTGCTCTCATGGGAGCGGCTCTTCATGCCATGGTACCGGTGAGCATTGTAATTGCTCAAGAATTAGTTCCACATCGGGCCGGCATGGCAGCCGGGCTTATGATGGGCTTCTCTTACGGCCTCGGTGGGCTCTGTACCCCCATCACCGGCCGTATTGCCGATACCTACGGCATCGGCCTAGCTTTAAACAGTACCTATTTATTACTGGCTGTGGCTATTTTATTGTGCTTTTTCCTGCCGCTTAACACCATGGCACCCGAGAAGGTTAACGAGGAAAACATGTCAAGGTCATGATCAATGCTGCCCCAGTGACGGCATGAACGATAATAGTAGCCAGCGAGGCGGCCGCCAGCTTATCAGGCTGCTGAAGGGATTGCCGGGTTCGTCTGGCAGCCCAGAGAGCCAGGGGTAGGGTAAGGGTGCCTGCTGCTGCCGATAATGGCAGGTAACCGCCTACAAGAGCCATAATCAAGGCGGCATAAGCGGCAGCAAAAAGAGCGTACACACCTGGCAAGGCCCGGTTGGGTCCTAGGCGCACAACCAGGTTTAACTTATCTGCTTCTTTATCCTCTGCATAATCAGCATACTGGTTCACATATAACACATTAGCGATTAAAAAGGCCAACGGTAGGCTGGCCGCAAACACTTCCTTAGGTGGTAGGCCCCCGTACAAGGCAAAAGAGCCAGCTACAGACAGCGGGCCAAAGGCTAATCCTACAGCCAGCTCTCCCCACCCCCGGTAAGCGAGCTTTACCGGGGGTGCGCTGTAATAGTAGCCAAAAAAGATACCGCTTAGACCAAGGATGGCGGCTATCGGCCCGGCAACAAAACCAAAACCAAGAGCTATTACCGAGGCCAATGCCAGATGCCCGCCTATTAACCAGCTGTAGTGTCGGGGCTGTAATAATCCGCGTTGCAATAGTTGGCTGCCACCGCTAAATGGTTTTATTACTGCTCGAGCTGGATCAGCACCGAATACATAATCATAATAATCGTTGGCAGCATTAGCACCAAAATGAAGCGCCACCACACCAAGAACGTTAAGCAACAACCTTAGCGGCGAAATAGAAAAACCATACCATCGAGCCAAAGCCGTGCCATAAAGCACCGGTAGCAAAGAAGCGCTTACAAATGGTCCTCGCACTGCCCGAAAATACAGTCCCAATTTCTTACCCCCTTCGTATTCGGCGGCCAATCAGTGGCTATTACACCAATCTCTGTTATCAGCCTTAGCACTGTTTTTGTTGCCGGAATTATCTGAGCTGCTACCGGCGGTGACAAGCTTAGATAAAAACAAGCCAAAGTCTCTGGCTCCACACCCACAACCCAACCTTGGGTCCAGGGAAACTCATCCAGCATATGCCAGTAAGAAAAGTCGTGGAGAGAAGACATTTTCCCTATAGGCTCAATGTCCGACAGCCGGGTTACATAAAGATCACCTGCTTTGCCACCGGCTGCCAGCGCATCCACTATAACAAGTTTGTCCTGACGCTCTAGAGACGGGCGCAAAGCCATAGGATCCACCCCCATCTCCAGCAGCTCAACATGGGCCGGGAGTCTTTCTTGGGCCAAAGCCTGAACCACCCGCACCCCAAAGCCGTCATCGGCGCACAATATATTACCGGCCCCGGCCACTGTCCAATGCATTTTATACCTGTCCGGTAAAGATAGAAGCTAACCGCTTAGGACCGGAGCTTAGAGCCAGATACATATGAACGGCGGCAGAAGCTGCCAGAGCCACCGCCGTCAGAAAGAAGCGTTGGCGGATGCGGCTTAGGCCACCGAACCGTCGTACCAGATGAGGAAATCGCTCCGGCCAGGTAAGGGCGCAGCCGATGATGATCGTCAGCGGGATTATCACCATTTTCCACAGGGTAAACAACAGCTTTTCCCCTGGATTATATTTCCCATACGATGGTTCCACCGGTCGTCGCAGGAGGTAAAATGAAATCAGGGCTGGCAACTGCACCATGTCCCGCGGCCGGAACATGATATTGCGCCAGTCACCAGAGATGAGAGCGTAGTATACACGGGCAACGTAACTGGCAACAAAAAAAGAAGCCGTGGCCAGATGTAAGCGCCGTGATTGGGACAGAGAAGAAAATCCAAACCGCTTGTCCGGATAACTGATGTTCAAGCCAGTTAGCACCAGAAGCAAAGTACTAATGGCATGTAGCCAGTGGAACAAACGAACAGCCGGTGTATGCCGTAATGGCTTCGTGGTGGCCATATTAACTCAACTCCTCGTATAATTATTCATTGTCTCCGTGTACCGGCTCAGGTTCGCCACAGTTAAGTTACAGTACCCGCCATAGTTTCTCTTGCTTGGCTGTCACCGTGTGGACAGCACAAGAATAGCAAGGGTCAAACGATCTTAATATGCGCCCCGCTTCCACTGGGTTATCAGGATCAGCCACAGGCGTTTTTTCCAGCGCTTTCTCCACTGGACCAGGTTGTCCTTTTGCATCAGCAGGGGAGTAGTTCCAGGCCGAAGGGGTAATGATCTGGTAATGAGCAATGCGTCCGCCGCGAATTTCCACCCAGTGTCCCAAGGCTCCTCGCATAGCACCGGTCAAGCCAAGACCACGGCCTTCACGAGGCAGTTTAATAGGTTTAAATGTAGGCGCTCGCAATTGTATTTGATTTAGCCAATCCTCAATCAAGTTTACAATTAGTTTTGCTTCCACAGCTCGAGCCATGAGCCGATCCAAAGCAGATAGGCCCCGGCGCCAGTAGCCGTTGATCCACATGCGTGCCAGCGGCCCGGTTTCATAGGGCAACCCTTGGTAACGCGGGGCCTTAATCCAGGAATAAGCGCCGTCTTTGTCCGGCTCAATATCAGTATGGCCGGTAGCGGGTGCTTCTTCGCCACCGCGGTACCAAGAGCGGGTAACATCTTCAGTAATCTTATCGGGACAAAGCGGCAACACTTTGCCTGCCACCACGCGACCGCCCTTGAAGACAGTTGTTCCTCTGTTGTCCAGAGGGAACGTAGGATAGCTAATAAGACGCCCATAACCTTGGCCCAACAGCCAGTATTCAGGATAGAATTCACCTACAAGCTCCAAATCAGGCAGCATGCGGTCTATTATGAACCCTTTTAACTGGGCCAACAGGGACAGGGATTCCAGCACTCTTTCAGCCGTGGGCGGTAGAGGAAAGCCACCGGCTAACATCCCATGCTGGTGCGGTGCTTTTCCACTCCAAAGAGCAGCCAGTTGATGGGCTATCGCCCTCATGGTGAGCGCTTGCAGATAGCTTTGTCCGAGCTGCTGATTATATTGTGCCGGAAGGCGATAGTCTTTAGTGGGATTTGGAACCAGCGGCGAAACAGACGGTGGCCGAAAATAATCAGGCAGAGCCAGAACGTAAAGAAAAGTAATATGGTTCATGATAATATCGACAGCAAAGGCTATATTACGCAGCAGCAATCCATTGTTAGGAACTTTAGCTTGAGCCATGTTTTCCAGCGCCAGGGAAGCTGCCACCCCATGGGCGGCCGAGCAAATCCCGCAGATACGCTGGGTAAGATAAGGTGCATCCAGAGGATCACGACCCACAAGTATCTTTTCAAATCCACGAACATATAAGCTAGTAGTCCGTGCGCGTATGATTTTGTCGCCTTTAATTTCCAGCGTCATAGTTGCATCGCCATGCACACGAGCAATGGGATTTATGGTGATGGTCTTTTTTATCTCTTTACTCACTACCGATCCCACTTTCCATTACTGTCAGGATACCAAAGAGATTTTTGTGAGCGTAAAACATTGCTAATTTTTCCGGTAAGCCCTGCCCGCGGGGGCTTTTGCCTAAGCGGCAGACCGCGCTTGATAGTTTTGGCCAAATGACCGCTGCCCCAGGTTACAGCAAGATGAGTCCCGATTCCGGCAGCAGTTACCGCCGCCACGGCTTTGGCTACCGCTGTAGCTGTGGTGGTAATATTGGGCAGCTTGATATCCGGCAAGTGATGAAAAAAAGGCTCCATTTCATCGGGGAAACCAGGAGCAGTGCAACCAATGCAAGGAGTATTATCTTCCACCGGCCAGTTAGAAGTATTGTTCCAACGGCGGATAGGGCAATCGGCAAACGTAACCGGTCCCTTACAACCCAAGCGATAATAGCACCCAGGGTCGCCGAGTTTGCGGGCAAAAATCCCATTTTCAAAGTGTTGCCGCCGCGTACACAGATTATGGATGGTCTGGCCGAAGAAATCAGTGGGACGTCCATAAGCATCAATTTCTGGCTCACCGTATAAAACCAGATGAGCCAATGTTCCCACCATCCAATCAGCGTGGGCCGGGCACCCAGGAACATTAATTACCCGCCGCTTAGGCAGCGCCTTTTGAACGCCTACACAACCGGCTGGGTTAGGATAAGCAGCCGAAGGACCGCCCCAGGTGGCACAGCTACCCACTGCCATCACGTGGCGAGCCCGGCGCCCTAAGTAACTGATAGCATCGTAAGCGGTAAGAAGTTCATCCGGCGTTTCAAAACCGGCAATACCACGCTTAGTTCCTACTATCGTAAAGCGTTCCTTGTCCCCAATAGGAACAGCACCTTCCACAATCAAGATAAAGCGGCCTTGTTCGCTGTTGGCCACATCATACATAACGTCCATGGCGTCGTTACCGCTGGCCGCCATGAGCATATAGTGGTATCTAAGATCTATGAGCTCAGTTAAGATCTCCCAGCTGCCAGGGTTCAAACTGTTTTCAAACGAAATCGTGTCTCCAGTGCAAGACAAAGCCTCAACCCAGATAACCGGCAGCCTATCTTTTGGCTGCCAGCTACGTTTTACCTCTGGTAGCAGCATGTCCGCCAGAAAGGAGTATGTATTTTTCCCGGCCCTAAGTAGCCGTCGAAAGTCCGCCTGCTTCAATAGCCTCCCTGCCTTTCCCCACATAGTCTTTACTAGGGGAAAGAGCATTATGTGGCTCCGGCAGTCGTCTTTGATCTAGGCCTATGGTACAATAGGGATAAATTACGAATAATAGGTTAAGGGGGCTATAGGATGGCAGAAGTAGAGTTGATAAGGCGAATCACAGTGAATCCGGCGATATTTGGCGGGAAACCAATCATCCGTGGTTTACGAATCAAGGTTGAGAATATTTTAGGACTTCTTGAACAAGGGCTAAGACCGGAAGAAATATTGGCAGAGTACCCTGATTTAGAAGTAGACGATATTCGGGCTTGCCTGGCATATGCTCGTTTGTTAGTGGCCAATGAATCAATCGAGGCTATCGAACTGGAGATAGCAAAATGAAATTTATCTTAGACGTAAATGTGGGGGGAAGCCTATGCTCGTGGCTTGCAAAAAAAGGATACGATGTGCGTCAGGTACGAGAAAGAGACAGTAGAATGACGGACGAACAAGTTCTTGAATGGGCCGTTGAAGAAGAACGAATAATTGTCACTTGTGATAAGGACTTTGGAGAACTGATTGTGGTGCAAGGTTACCAACACTACGGAGTTGTAAGGCTTCCGGATGTACCTATAGAACGAAGAAAGATATTGCTTACACAGATACTACAACGATTCCAGGTGGCATCTATGCAAAATACCATCATAACGGTATCGGGTAATAGAATTCGGATACGCAAAACAGGCTAAAGAGGAGGAACTAAATTGTCCTCGTGCAATATTTGGCTTATTCGTCATGGCATAACAGAACACAATCGCAACGGTCGCATTCAAGGACAACTCGATGTACCTCTTTCCGATCAAGGTCGTCGCCAAGTGCACGAACTGGCAAAACGGTTAAGACCAGGCATGATTCAGGCAATTTACAGTAGCGATCTTAGTCGTGCCAAAGAGACAGCCGAAATTATTGCCCGGGCAATAAAGCTAGAAATCGAGGAGTTTCGACCTGATCTACGCGAAATTTGTTTTGGCCGTTGGCAAGGGCATACCATGGCTGAAGTGGCTGAACTTTATCCTAAAGAATTTGCCATATGGAAAGCCGACCGTACGTATGCCGCTCCCCACGGCGGGGAGTCCTTTGCCCAGATGACCGCCCGTGGCTGGCAAGCCGTCCAAGAGATCGCCGCTTCCCATCCAGGACAAACAGTAGCCGTGGTCGCCCATGGCGCCCTTATCAAG
>DUNI01000141.1 GCA_012839445.1 Bacillota bacterium | reverse complement strand
TAGTCGCAAAACACCAAACTGGCCCTGGAAAAGAAACGCCTTAGATCTGAGCCAAGGTATAGAAATGGATTGGCCTAACCAGTAATCATTGGTATGCTTGGGTTCCTCGATTTGCGAAACACACCGGGTATTTTTGCACATGCGAGGTTCTCGCTCCTATTGTATCAGTTAATTGTGCCAATTACAAAATGTCCCTTGGCAAAGGGATCAGTGCTTTTTCCAAGTCTTAATGCGTATTGTTGGCATTTCTTACATTGGCGATAGAAGATGATGCTATCCTCGCGGGCATTTATTATTCTTTCCAGGCCATACCGTAGTTTTACTAAGCTTTCTGCGGTAAGTTCTGCCTCGAACACACTATATTGAACAGGCATGGCATAGTTCTTGATCAGTTTGAACACATCGAGGCGGCGTTTGTCATCAGCAATGTCATAGACAATAATGTATCTTTCCATTGGCAATTAGCGTGTAAGAAATGGTTTATACTCTGTTAGCTCGCCTTGTACCACCTTGGCCAGAAACCGGGCTTGCAACTCAAATATACGGATATATGGCAGCCGATATCCGAAAACCGGATGTGTCACCATCTCTTTTCTCCTTGTTTCGTATAGGTCATAGAAGCGACGACGGGCTGGATCGGTAAGAAAGCAAGCTCCAAGACGTTGTTCAAATTCTTCCGGAGAAAACACGTTTTTATTAAGCGCAGATATTACCATGGAGTCAACGATTAGGGGACGAAATTCTTCCATCACATCTAAAGCCAAAGCCGGTCGGCCATATTTGGCTTCATGATAGAACCCTAGGTAGGGATCAAATCCTATCATCTCTATTGCTGACAGAATATCTTTGGTAAGTAATGCATACCCAAAACTCAACAGTGCGTTAACTGGATCTCTAGGGGGACGGCGGTTACGATTGGGAAAGCTAAATTCCAATGGGGATTTTAGCAGCTCGTTAAATACCTGAAAATATTCGCGGGTAGCAGAACCCTCGAGCCCTAATAAGGTTCCCAGGTTAAGCTCTCTTTCCCGCACTAAATGCACAACTTGTTGCAATCTTTCTATCGCCTTAGTTATCACCGCTGATTTTCTAGTTCTATTTGCCCTTAGTAATTGTGTACGCATATTGGCCACTTTTCCCCAAACAAAGCGTCTGGCCAGCTCAACACGTACTGTTGGGTCCAAATAAGCCTGGTATTGGCTTAGCCGTAAAGGGGAATTCTTACTCCAGGCAGGCTTTAGTGTCCCCCTGTAGCGACCAAAGCTTGTAATGTAGTTTAACGGAATGCCATGATCCAATAACAATTTAACCACGGGGCCAGATGCATTGATCGCCCCTACCAGCACCACTTCATCAACGTTGCATAGAGGAATGTCGGCCAATACTTTTTTATCCTTACTGACGACTAACCTCTCACCTCGTTTGCCAAGATAAAGCCCTGGTTCGTCCAAGTATAGAACCCGACCCAAATTAATACTAGGCAATGGTTTGCTGGGCTTTTTCCCCTGCCCTTTTAAGTACTGTATTTCTTCGGGGAGACACCGAGGAGCCAGTGAACATCCATTGCAGCGGGCGTCTAATACCGGAACCGGTATGGTTCCGCTTTCTTGTATTTGAAAGGCAACATCCACTGTGCGCAGAACCAATTCTCGGAGCTCGGGGGTAATGTTTACTTGACGGCGAGTACGTGATTGGCTGTAGTAAATATAGCCGTGGTCCACAGATAATTTGGCATGCTCTTCAATTAGCATAGCCTGTGCAGCTAATTGAACATCGTCGTTAACGTTGTCCCGCAAAGGCCCCCGTTTGAATTCTACTGGACATAAGCCATCCCGATATTCAATAGCATCCACCACACCAACCAACCTTAGTTCCTCTGAACCAATCATGATCGACTTTATCTGTAAGCTATCTTCGCGTATTACCCGCTCGCGTTCATTACGCCGTTCCTCCTGTAGCTTGCCTTCTATTACAAAAACATTCTCCTCAGTAGCTCCTTCAACCACGCGGTAATAAAAATTACGGGGGCAATACAAAATCTCAGCTACACTGGAGACAGGAAGATAAACAGGCTCCGTAGGCGGGGATGGAAGAACTGAAGTTTTCACAGTATCGTTATCCTCCATTTTTTTCATTTGCAGTTACTTTTCCCCAAGGAGTCTGCTTTTATGATTATGGAAAGCTGAGCCCCGTAGCCCAACAATACGGCAAGTCTAATGTGAAACAATTGTGATCCTGATCGAACCGCAGACTACCCTCCGGCAACCTGCTAAGCTTACTCCATCTCAATCTGATGGCATATTTGCGTAGAATTGTCTCCGGTTGTTCAAAATCCTGAAGGAATTGTACCGGTACTACAGAAACACCTCCATCAATATCTCGAACCCGAAATGAACCTTCTGAAGCTATAACATCACCACGGCCATACCTTTCTAGAGGAGTTCGACCAAAAACCACATCTTCCATGATCATATCGTGCATGGCGGGATCACGTAGTGCCGGTATCTCTGGATATACAACATCTATCCATGCATCCACTTGAACATAGGAAAACACTTTGGGTGCATTCTCCCATGTCGCTTTTAGTTGTTCTTGTTGATATGGTAATTGTGCTCCAGGGTACTGCGGCAAGGGGAATAGGTACATGGTATATTCGTGATCTTGATCAAGATAGGAACGTTCTTGGCAATAGGAGCAGCTGCAGTTCTCTTTTCGGGACTGGGTACCACGACGATGTAACCTTCCGCCACGTTGCACCAGGGAATCAGCAGGCGCAATTTCGCTATACATGACATCTGCACTAATATCTAGGCTTAGCTCACACACCTGCGTACAAACAAGTATCACCTCGTCTGTATTCTGTAAGTCAAAGGACTGAATTAGGTTGCGCTCAGCTGTAGTACGACTTCCCCTAGGCTTAAATAAGGCATGAATAACTTGTTCTTTTAGAATACGATCTGAACGTGTAAATTCGGAATGATAACAGACTACGTTTTCGTAAGGCAGTTTCTCCTTGAGAATTAAGGCCACCCTTTTTGCCCGTTCTACCTGATTCACTATAATCATTTGACGCATCCCTTTAAATTTCGTCAATAGAGCTAGCAGCATCGGATTAACTTCTTTGCCCACGAGCATAGGCTGATGTTGAGACTGGATCTGATAGGGTTCAGCCTGGGCAGATGCTGGTTCATGATCAAGAGCGTTTATGAGCTTGTACTCTGTTTTTTGTAGTCGAGCCCGCTTGTTAAGTTCGGTGACGAAAGCTGTAGGTAATGTGGCCGTCATGACTAAGTGGGGAATCTGAAGACGCCGCAAAAGTGAGAGGGCTTCACCGATCTTGGGTAAGGTGAAATTATCATAATAGTGTATTTCATCAAAGATTACCACGCTGGTAAGCAAACTTCCGAAAGCCCTATCGGCATATTTGTGGCAATGAAGCAAGGAATACAAAAGATGGTCGATGGTAGATACGGTTACTGGTTTATGATAGAAGGAATTTAAGAATTTCTCATCTTTGAACCAATCGGTATAGTCTTCTTGTTCTGTCTCGCGAGGGCCCGTTTGGCGCAACACATCTTCTAATTCCGAATGATAAATACCAACTTGGGCTGGGGGTAACAGGTACCTTTGTTGTAGGCTACTGTACATAGAATTTGATGTAACCTGGGTCGGCAGAACAAGGATCATCCTGTTAGCTTGAACATTAGCAAAAAAGCTAGAGGCATAAAGTAGAGCCGCACCTGTCTTGCCACAGCCACAGGGAGCTTTCAGGATTACGTTGGGGTGTTCTTCTTCCGCTAATAAAGTCTGGATCGGATTAGGTGTTTTACCGACTACACTTTCGGTAGAAAACTTAGTAAAAGTGTCTTTGAAATTTATTGCTAGCAATGGTCTGTACTCAGTAAAGTTATCACTGCTTAGAATAGTTCCCCACACTCTTTCTGGTTTGGCCTTGTCCAGCTGGCCGTAAGCGCGGCTAGCCTCGTGGTCCGCAAGTCGAAGCAAAGTATGAAACAGACTGTATAAGGATTTAAGACGTATTTTTTTCGAAGGGCGCTGTATGAAAGTAACATGGTCTTCCAAGGCCCGGGCCCATTTTGCCAAATTGAAGCCGTAGCATATCTGCCTTAATAAGCCTTTTTTCCACATACCAAAAAGATTCGTGGCATATGGATTGTCTGGCTCACATGCATTGACCACTGTGGCTACCAAATCGTCCATCTTTAATTCTAAAGTACCTAACGCCTTGATATATTCGGATTGAAAAGCTCCACTATAGAGCTGGCCATGGTGGGACAAAATCGCTTGCAGGGCACAAATCTCTTCGTCTAAGAGCTGATAAATCTGATCCGGTTGATTAATACCAAAGCCAGCCGCAGCTACTATCAAAGACGGAGCTGCATGTGTAATTCGAGGGCCATAACCGTCAATGTAATGCTGCCAACGATTCGACGCTTTACCGGCATCGTGGGTAGCTGCTATGAACAACAGTAACTGTCTTGTTTTTCTCGGGCAAAGGTTTAGTTTATCCAGCCGTCCTGCCAACACTGATTCGTGCTCATGCCAATATTGGTTAGCCACATATACTGTATCCCCGATATGCCCGGCCAAACTCTGGCCTGGTTTGGCTTTTAACATTTAGACAACCACTCGTTTCGGACCATATTGCCATGTTGGTATGGCTTTCTCCAATCTGATCTGAGGCGCAATACAATAAGGTTCGTAAACCACACCGGTGCTATTTCGAGGTCCTGCCTCCCAGCCAGTAGCTAAGCGCTCAACATTTACTCGTTCTATAGGAGTGCCTAACCTTAATGGTAAACAGTTATGGACAACACTGGATTTGTCTTCTTGTAAATGGACAATGTTGACATCGGTTACTTCCACTGCATCATCGGACTCACCTAAGGCCAGAGGAAAAAACGGATTGGTTAGAGCAACTGCAATTTTTGATAACAACTCTTCAGGGCCCCGTACGTAAAAATAATAAGTTGGCTTAATTATTTTTTCCCTTATGACCAACATCCTGAAACGGCTTTTGCTGTAATTGCGCCAATCCCACTTAATGATCTGGCTAAGCGTCTCTATCTTTTCCCCTTGATCCTCAATACCGACTCCAACCGGAAGATCAGTCAGTGGCCCCAAGTAATCAGCTGGGTACCCCATTGCTGCTGCCAACATTCCCTTTAGAGTAGCCGGCGGTGGTACGGAATAAGTAAGATGTACATTGGCCGCGTAAGGCGAGCGAAACGAACACCAGAATGGAACTTCCAAACGAGCGGCAAGCAGCCTGTTCATTATCCCTCCCCCTTAGTTTGGTGTTTTCAGTAGTTCATGAGTGCATTTAAAGGCTTCGTAAACAGTCATAGGTTTGAGTTCAGCTGCTGTAACAGTAGCCAGTAACTCATTATCATTGGTTACAACGTCAGGTGTATACCCGAACAATAAGGTGTTACCAACAGCCTGGTGCTCACCCAAAATAGAAGCCAATAGCTCCGTTTTTACAGCGCCTGCATCATCGAGCTCCAAGGCCCTTAAACCACGTTGACTATAGGTAGGCTGTATAGCAATCAGTACAATCTCGGGTGCCAACGAAGCAGCAGCCCGAGCCTGTTTAGCAAAACCACTAAGGTTAAATATGCCGTCTAGTACAGCGGCGATTCGCTGACGACGCTGCTCCGGGTTAATATTAACAGCCGTTTTCCAACCAGTGAATTCTTGTTTTTGCCCTGTGCCTTTCAGTTCGGGAGTCAAGATACGACCGATGTTGTCTACATCGATAACCATGCCAAGACGGTAAATATTAGCCATCATCTGGACATGGGCAATACGTTGATCCTGACTGGCGCGGTCCTCTTTTTCCCGAACACTGTGTCGGGTCAGTAAGTCAGTGACCACATCTGAAGCCACTTGCCCTAAAGCCGGCGTTACTTTAAGCGGCGACCAACGTCGCTCACCGCCTACGTCCTGTTTGGGCGCCAGAAATCCGCGTAAGTCACACCCCCAGCATTTCTCTACATCGGTACAGGGAAGCTCCGCAGTGCAAATAAATTCTTCCGGATGTTCTCTGGCCATGGTGTTGAACAGAGCTGTGCGTACGGACTGTCCGGAAACATAAGGTTTGCGACCACGGTCGTAAGTCTTGAGTTCTGTTAGATTGCCACTCCCTTGGCCAGAGTTCAAGTTGGAAAGATCCGCCTTAGCTAACCAGACCAAACTTATGGCTTTTACCTTCATTAAAACCTCTCCTTCCTTAAACTTATCATTTAACCTATCTCCGTTGATTCTTTCTCTGCTTTACTCTTGGCCGTAAGCCGGTACAAAGCTTGTAGAGAAGCAAAGATCAGTAGCACATCCTTCATGGGTTGGATGTTTTGTTCTTGAAGATTTCGTAGGATATTTTCAATCCTACCTTCTCCCGGTACTCGTATCTCTGTTTCCTTGTCTCCCTTTTTGTTCGTAGCAGCCTTCTTCTGAAGCTTGAACAGAACTTCACGCAACGCCTTGGAAAACGTCTCAGCATCGTAGATATTGTTCAGATTACTAAACAGTCCGATATCGCCGGGGAAATTATACCCGATTACTTTGCCAACAGTTTTCAGGTCATCTATTAATTCAGAGGACAACACCTTATCAACCTCCTTTAGAACAAAATCACAAAAATGGTCAAAGAATACCAGCGACCATGGAGCCATCCGAACTGAATTCCTTGGACGGCGAGTTTCCTTTAATAATCCGAACAAAGCGCGACTAAACACAGACCAATCTTCTTCTACTAAACCCTGTGCCAAGCACTCTACACTTTGTTCTTTGCCTGATGAAACTCGGGCAAAAAAAGTCTCACTAATATTCCCGCGCCGATCACTATTCCGGCCATAGTCCAATGAGCGTACAAGTTCAAAAAGCCGTGTGGATACAAATACGGTATTAACAGCACCAACGGTAACATGCTGCCCTTTGCTCACACGGATCAAATACCAACAGCTAAGTCCCCGTTGTTCCTCTTGGCCCAAGGCAGGATCTTGAACATATCCTTTTTCCGCTGGGGCATATCGATTCATTAAGGCAGTATACACAGCCAACAGTGCTTGATAAGGGGCTTGGTTACGCAATAAGTCAATGTTAGTGGTATAAGAATACACATCGGCTCCTGCCATATCCTTTAGCCGTATTTTCTGAGCCTGAAATACTTTGCTCAAAACTTGAAGACTGTTGGTGCCAGGTACCAAAATGCAAGTGCTTTTGTCAGTAAAATAGGGCAGGTAGTTGTGGCAGACCGAAAAAATATTGAGTAGGTTACAGGTAGGGCACATCGTAGGATTCTCAGCACTGCCAAAATAACCGCGGGGTCTTAAGTTTTGGTGTTTATTGAACAAAGGATTGCGGTTCTGTAGCATCTTAAATGACAACGGCCACAACGCCCGACCACATAAAGGACACGGCATGGCCTTAGCTGATGGTTTTTCTGTTTGCTGTTGCCAAAAAGCCCTAATGGCATTTTCTAGTTCAGCAGCCAGGGTATCGAAATCACCTTTTAAACCAACATAGTTTCGGCTCAGAGATGCCTTGAGATTAGGCTGGGTTTTCTTAAGCCTAGGTTTTTCACGCACTAAGGTCAATTGTTCTTTCGACAATCTGCAGGTGTACCGTGGGTCAGGCAACCCATCAGACCGCTTTGGTACCGACATTCCCAAGGCTTTCAAAGCTAAATCCGGTAAAACCAGGCGGGCCATTTGAGCTCGTAGGTATTGTTCCATTACAGATATAAAGTCTTCGGAGTCCAAATCCGCTGGCAACTCAAAGTGTACGTAACTATCGGTAAGGTTCACCTGAAGTACATACTCTTCTTGTTGTACAAGAAAGTGATGCATGGCAACAATCCCCCAGTCCATCCACGGGTTCCCTGTTCGTTCTAGAAACACATTCATGGAGTTCACCTCCCTTGCTATTATTTGATCTCGCCAGTTGTAGCAAAGGACCTTAGTCACAATAAATGGTTTGAATATTATACTAATTCTTCGTTCAACATCTATTTCCTTTTAATTACCTGAACGGTAGTGTAGCTCTATGTTCTTCTCGTCCTTGTCCCTCTTATCATTAAGTGTAACAAATCTACCCCGACACCAGCTGTCGGGGTAGATTTGTTCATCAACTTGGCGTAAAGCAAAACAAAGCTATTGGAACCAAGAACCTCGGTAAAGCAGAATCAAAATTATATTAGTGAATCTACAGGAGAGTTATGCACTGTCTTTCAATTCCCTGTGGGAATTAGTA
>DUNI01000140.1 GCA_012839445.1 Bacillota bacterium | reverse complement strand
TTCCGTAAGTTGTAGGAGGTAGCCATGACTTGGGATAAACTAACGGAGCAAGCTACAGCCTGTCATTTGCTGCAGAATTCTTTAGCCAGTGGGCGGGTGGCCCATGCATATCTATTCTTAGGGCCAGATACAAAGAATAAGACTAAAGCAGCCCGGCTTTTGGCTCAAGCCTTAAATTGTGAGATGGGAGCTCCTTGCACTACCTGTCAAAGCTGCCAGCTGATTGCTTCCGGCAGCCATCCTGATGTGCAGGTTTTGGCCCCGGATGGGCGGTTCTTACGCCTAGATCAAATCCGCGAGCTGTGCCGCCAGGCCGGGAATACGCCGCTGGTGGGACGAACCAAAGTATACATTGTTTTGGAAGCGGAAAAACTGTTGCCAGAAGCGGCAAACCATCTGCTAAAGACTTTGGAGGAACCGCCTTCAGACACGGTGTTTATTCTTTGTGCAGAGCACCGGCAGACCTTGTTACCAACCATTGTGTCCAGGTGTCAGGAAGTCTGGTTTCGTCCGTTGACACCCAAAATAGCAGCCCAGCGTCTACAAGAAGAAGGATGTAATCCGAGGCAGGCACACTTGGCTGCTTACCTGGCAGCCGGAGACTTGGCAACAGCCAAAGCTTGGGCTGATGAAGATGCTGCCGAAAAGTGGGAGCAATTTGCTGGGTTGGTGGAGAAATTGCCCCAGGGGAAAGCAGCTTTGTTTCAAGCTGCCGAAACTTTTGCTCAGGCTCCGGAGCAGTTTCTACCGCTTCTTCAGTCTTGGTACCGCGATCTATTAGCTTGGCGGGTCGGTGCCAGGCAGGATATTTATCATCGTGGCAAGGAAGAAGCGTTAGACCAAATGGCTTTTCTTTATGATCCAAAAGAATTGGTAAGGTGCAGCCAGATCATAGAAAAGACGAACCAACTGATTTTCGGGCGTATTAGAGTCAATGTACGTTTGGCTTTGGAAGCGATGTTAGTGCAACTTATTCCAGGCCAACAAGTATTGGCATAAAGAGGTGAAATATTAGTGTGGGTAGTTGGAGTTCGCTTTAAGAAAGCGGGCAAGATATATTATTTTGATCCTGGTGACCTTAAGTTGACAGCGGACATGAACGTAATCGTAGAGACGGCCCGTGGAGTTGAGTTTGGGGAAGTGGTGTTGGGGCCGCGCAATGTACCGGAAGAAGACGTGGTAGCTCCACTTAAGCAAGTGATGCGGATTGCCACAGATGAAGATCGTAAGCAAGTAAAGAGAAATCGCGCCCAAACAAAAGAGGCGTTTCATATTTGCCAGGAAAAGATTTCTGCCCATGGGTTGCCCATGAAGCTGGTGGATGTGGAGTATACTTTCGACCGTGGCAAGATTATTTTCTATTTCACTGCTGAGGGACGGGTGGATTTTCGTGAACTGGTGCGTGATTTGGCTTCTGTGTTTCGTACCCGGATTGAACTCCGGCAAATTGGTGTTCGGGACGAAGCAAAGCTCCTGGGCGGCTTAGGGCCGTGTGGGCGCATCTGCTGTTGCAAAACTTTTCTGGGAGAATTCGAGCCGGTGTCTATTCGCATGGCTAAAGAACAAAATCTATCGTTAAACCCAACCAAAATATCGGGGCTGTGCGGACGGCTCATGTGCTGCCTTAAATTTGAGAAGGCACAAAATGAGAAGAAGGAAAGTAACCGAAAAGAGAGAAGAGAAGGTAAACGGTCTCAAAGCAAAGGAAGCGGAAAATAACTAATATTGGACTTGGCAGAGAAGGCAAATTTAATATACAATAGGATTTAGGTTAATGGGCACTAATGCAAGGAGGAGATTACACGTGCAAAGTCCTGTGCGCCTGGGCGTAACGCTCATGGTCATCTGCATGGTGGCGGCGGGACTCCTGGCATTTACCAATGCCAAGACGGAGCCAATCATCGCACAAAACGAACAGGCACAACTAGAAGCAGCTCTCAAGGAGTTATTGCCGGAAGCCGAGACTTTCGATCCTAATCCAGAGGGAGATAAAGTCTTTTATGTGGCTAAGAAAGGCGGCAAAGACGTAGGCGTGGTGGCAGTATTCCCCCAAAAAGGCTTTGGTGGGGAGATGAACCTAGCTTTGGGTGTGGACTCAGAGGGTACTGTAACCGGCTTTAAAGTATTACAGCACTTGGAGACTCCTGGTCTGGGGGCCAGAGTTACGGAGCCGGAATTCGCCCAACAATTTGTGGGTAAGAGCACCGAAGATGAATTTCAAGTGGGCCAAGATGTTCAGGGAATCAGCGGTGCCACTATTTCTTCGCGATCCGTAGCCGGTGGTCTAAAGCTAGTGGCTACCGAAATCAACAAGAAATATGGTCGGGGGCAGGGGACTGTTGATCTAAGCCAGGTTCCCGATGGTGAATATGAAGGTAGTGGAAATGGATTCGAAGGAGCTATAAAAGTAAAGGTAACGGTGGCAGGTGGCAGGATTGCTGACATTCAAATAGTGGAGGAGCGCGAAACTCCAGATGTGGGAGCAAAAGCCCTGGCCAAGACTAGCCAGAAAATCATCTCGGATCAGAATTTAAACGTGGATAATGTTTCCGGTGCCACCTTTAGTAGTGAAGGACTAAAAGCGGCAGTGAGTAATGCATTGGAGCAAGCGGGGAATAACTAAGGACAGGCAAATGGTAAGCACATCAAGGGGAGGCACATGCCCCCCTTTTTCTATAGGGATTGCCTGTTAGGTGGTCAGCATTGTTAGCTAGGCGCTTACGCTGGCCTCTGATAATTTTTCATCGGGAGGCGTATGGTGTGACGGATGTAGAGATTAAACTGGCCTGGCTAGAAGAACAACTGGAGCTAATTCTAGCGGCGGTTCAGGATCTTAGGGAAGAGTTGGTAAGAAAGGATAGTCGGCCACCTGGAGAACCGGAACAAGTTCAGCAAACTATCGGTGAGGGTTATGCCAATTTAGCCCGGCTGTATCAAGAAGGCTATCATATTTGTCCTATGCATTTTGGTAGTCAGCGTAGTGGAGAAGAGTGTTTGTTTTGCGCAGCCTTGCTCCACAGAGGAAAGGACAAAGGAAGCTCCAGTTAAATTTGATTTGTTTAGCCTTGTC
The DNA here is from genome assembly GCA_012839445.1 of Bacillota bacterium. GTDB lineage: Bacteria > Bacillota > DTU030 > DUMP01 > DUMP01 > DUNI01. The sequence continues at coordinate 1,761 of DUNI01000140.1, read as the reverse complement.
TTTTGTCTGAGAGGATGGTTTTAATGCCTAAGCAACATATACAGGGGGTGTTGTTGTGCCAGGTAAGCTATACTTGGTGGGCACACCCATAGGTAATTTAGAAGACATCTCCTTTCGAGCTCTCAAGGTGCTCAAAGAGGTTGATCTTATATTGGCCGAAGATACGCGCCGGACACGAGGCTTACTTAGCCATTTTGATATACAGGCTTCGCTTAGGAGCTACCATGAACATAACGAGCGTAACATGGCACCAAAAGCAGTGGCTTGGCTGCAGGAGGGGCAAAACTTGGCGCTTGTGACCGATGCCGGTTTACCGGGGATTTCTGATCCGGGCCAGTATTTGGTGCAGCAGGCCCTGGAGAAAGGTTTACCGGTGGAAGCAGTGCCTGGACCTACGGCTTTTGCGTTGGCTTTGGTGGTTTCAGGGTTGTCCACAGAGCGTTTTACCTTCTGGGGTTTTCCACCGCGGCGAGGTAAAGAACGACGGCAATTTCTTATGACTGCTCTATCACGGCCGGAAACAGGGATTTTTTATGAGGCCCCTACCCGCTTAATCCGCACACTGAACGACTTGGCTAGTCTGGTACCGGGACGCCCGGCAGCTGTGGCCAGAGAATTAACGAAAGTTTACGAAGAAGTACAGCGAGGATCATTAGCTGAGTTGGCACAAGCGTTTAGCCAACGCGAAATAAAGGGAGAGATTTGTCTGGTGGTCGCCGGAAGACCTCCGGAAGAGAAGGAGTTGCTTGTGCCGGCAACATCGCTGCCGCAGCCGGATCCGGCTTCTTTAGTGAGCAAATTACAGGCTAAGGGGTATGGAAGAAAGCAATCCATGCGCGAAGCAGCCAGAAGATTGGGGATATCCAGACGTGAGGTATATCAAAAAGTTGTAGCCGAAAAACAAAAACAGGACCCTAACACCACTTAACTAGGTGCTAGCATCCTGTTAACAATATTCTTTAGCCCAGTGAGGCATCAAGTGTAGTAAGTAAATTTCTCTTTTAGGTGTTGGATCCGTTCTAGGTTAGGCGGACTCAGCTCTCGACTGCAGTGCCAGGAGACATTTGTGACAGACGTTTTTACCATGGAAAGAAGACACATCTTCAGCACTGCCGCAAAAGACGCAAGCCGGCTCATATTTCTTCAGGATTATCTTGTCTGCATCCACATAAATTTCCAGGGCATCTCGCTCGGCTATATCCAACGTACGGCGCAGTTCAATAGGAATAACGACCCGGCCTAGTTCATCAACCTTTCGTACTATCCCTGTAGATTTCATCATAGTTCTCGCCCTCTCCCTTCTTTTCGACAGTATCTTACAAGTAAAGCCTACCAGAAATTACAATTAAAGTCAATAGTTTTTACAAAAAATAGAAGAAGATCCATAAGATGTGTTAATCAGCATTATAAAATCCAAGTAGGTAACAGAATGCAGGTCCTATGAAAGAACGGGACGTAAGACCCTCTAGGTATGTTGGTCAGTGGGTTCTGCGTCGCCCTGCCAGATAGGCAATGGGCAGGTATGCTAAAGCCTGTGCTTACTTGACAATAGGGACATAATTTAGTAAAGTGTATGCCAAAGACTAAAGGCGATGCTGGGGAAGAGTAGGCAGAGCAAAGGCTTAAGAGAGCCGGGTAAGGTGCAAGCCCACAGCTTTGGGGCCATGTTCAGCAGCCTCCAGGCACCGGCTTGCACCTTACCCGGCTCTCTTAAGCCTTTGCTCTGCCTACTCTTCCCCAGCTAGGGACATAATTTAGTAA
>DUNI01000139.1 GCA_012839445.1 Bacillota bacterium | reverse complement strand
GATTACGGCCGAGGCTATTGTGTTGGCCATGGGTTGTCGCGAACGGAACCGGGGAGCCGTGACTATTCCCGGCAGTCGCCCAAGCGGCATCTTTACCGCGGGCACGGCCCAACGGTTCGTAAATATGGAAGGATATCTTCCCGGTAAGAAGATAGTAATTTTAGGCTCGGGTGACATTGGTATGATTATGGCCCGCCGCTTTACCTGGGAAGGAGCCAAGGTAGAAGGCGTGTTCGAAATTATGCCTTATGCCAACGGTCTAACTCGTAATATGGTGCAGTGCCTAAGGGACAACAACATACCACTTCATTTGCAGCACACGGTGACTAAGATCCATGGCCAAGAGCGAATAGAGGCGGTTACTGTTTCTAAGGTTGACGAGCATTTCACCCCGATACCGGGCTCAGAACGGATAATCCCTTGCGATACCCTGCTTCTTTCCGTAGGGCTTATTCCGGAAAACGAGCTTAGCCGTGATGCCGGTATTGCCATTGATCCGGTCATTGGCGGTCCTGTGGTTACCGATGAGATGGAGACTACGCTACCGGGTGTGTTTGCCTGCGGTAACGTGGTCCATGTACATGACCTGGTGGATAATGTTACCCAAGAAAGTTGGTTGGCCGGAGAGGGAGCGGCTCGGTTGGTATTGGGTCAACAAGCAGCCGGTAATATGGTGGCTACTAAAGCCGGGGCAGGGGTTCGTTATGTGGTGCCGCATAAGGTGCATGTAGAAAATTTGGCTGGCAAAACGACTACCCTTTACCTGAGAGTGTTGGAGCCGGCTGAGAATGTAAGAATAGAGCTTGTCCAGGGAAATAGCGTTGTGTTTAGCAGGCATGAACAAGTGGTGCGTCCGGCTGAAATGGTGAGTATCAAGCTACCTCCGGAGCGCATAGCTGCTGACACCGGGGAAGAACTTACGGTTCGTTGGGTAAGGGAAGGTGACAGGGTATGAGCACTGTTTACGAACTGATCTGTATTGCTTGCCCGGTGGGATGTCAAATAAGGGCGGAAACCCAGCAAGACAAGATCATTAGCATAGCAGGGAACCATTGTAAGCGAGGAGAATCGTATGCCCAAGAGGAAATTTTCCGACCGGCAAGGGTAGTTACAAGTACAGTGCGTGTTCAAGGTGCTGTGCTGCCTGTTGTTCCTGTACGGACAGCTGAACCTATTTCAAAGGACAAAATTGGGGCAACACTTGAGGAACTGGCCCAGATAAAAGTTTCAGCTCCCATCAAGTTGCACCAGGTAATAGTCGAGGATGTTGTCGGTACCGGAGTTGATGTTATTGCCAGTCGTCCGCTCATGTCTAAAGAAGCCGGCGAAAGAACTGCCTAGGCTAGCAAAGGAGGGAGAACACTGTGACGGAACTTAAGCGTCAGCTGGCTGTTTGCCCAATCATAGCGGTTATTCGTGACGATGCTTCTTTGGAGCTGGTGCTAAAGTCGCCGGTACGTTGTGTTCTTCTGGCCTACGGTGATTTGGTAACCGCCGGTTCGGCTGTGGGACGACTTAAAGCGGCGGGGAAACTGGTTTTCCTTAATTTTGATATGATTGACGGTCTTGGTACTGATCAAGCGGCGGTACGGTTTGTGGCTCGACGGGTGAGGCCGGATGGAATTCGCAGCACTAGAAGTCAAATCATTAAAGCGGCTCATAAGGAACAGTTTCTTACTGTACAAAGCCTGTTCTTGCTGGATTCGTTGGCTTTAAGGAACGGCCTTAACTCGGTGCTTAATTGTTCCCCTACGGCAATAGAGGTACTGCCAGGGATTATGCCCCGGATTATTGGGGATATAAGCCGACGCTGTTCGCTGCCTCTTATTGCTGGTGGCCTGATCCGCAGCCAGAAAGAAGCGCAAGATGCTTTAGCTGCGGGAGCGGCAGGCTGCGCCACTTCTGACAGAGCTCTCTGGGGCTTGAGCTTGTGTGTCAGGGGAGGTGATAAGAAAGCGGGTTCCCTGTCCCAGCGTACCAGAATCTTGAACTACGCATAAAGAAGGAGGCGTAAGGAGATGGCAATTGATATTGGGTATTTAGCGGCAGCATTTGGCGGCGGTGTCTTAGGAGCTTGTTTGGGAGGTCTACCGGCATTTATTATGACTGGATTTGTACTAATGGTTGGTATCGCAGCCGGTTTCTTCGGTGGGCCTGAGGCAGCTAATATTATCGCCGGGGTTGGCTTTGGTCCGGTTCTGGCTCCCTGGGTAGCCTTTGCCGGTGGTGTGGCTGCTGCCACCTATGCATCTAGTCGTGGCTTTGAAATCGAAGGAAAAGATATCGGCACTCCTTTGGCTCAACTTAATAATCCGGGTGTTTTGTTGGTGGGCGGTGTTTTTGGTGTTATTGGATGGCTGCTATTCACCCTCTGGAATACTCTAGGGCTAAAGACAGACACCGGTGGCTTAACAGTAGCTATCTCAGCTATTATTGCGCGAGCCGTTTTCCTTCAGCAAGGACCATTGGGCACGTTAACGGATGAGGCTAGGGCTAAAGGCGGCCTGTTTGCCGTTACCGAGGGCCACTGCTGGCTACCCTGGCAAAGTGACTGGGGCCAGGTGGCTATGATCGGGATAGGATTTGGATTGGCAGGCGGCCTAATTGGTATCGTTACCGGTCAACCGGTGCTGGCATTTGGTATCAGTGCTGCATCTTTGGTATTTCTAAGATTTGCTCCTGGTTTTCCAGTGACGCACCATATTACTCTTCCGGCAGCTACCGCAGCGTTAGCTACAGGTAGCATCTGGATGGGGGCACTGTTCGGTCTGTTAGGTGCCCTTGCCGGTGAAGTGGCAGCTCGTTGCTTCTTCAACTATGGTAAGAACCATATTGACCCGCCGGCAGTGTCGCTAGTGATCACCAATACGATTATTTCGTTCCTGTTGTAACGGTATTGTTTATTGGGATCAAAGTTAACTGACTATTTTAGGTAGGTACCCAATTAAGTCTTTAGCCGGTAGCCTTGTTACAAGGCCACTGGCTAAAGACTCCCTTTCAATTTATTAGGTACCGGCGGCAGTAGTTGGGGGATGTAAGATTAGTGCCCAAGTTAGAGCTGTGTCTAACCAAAGGAGGAGGGGTGACCGGATGAAAAAACTTATTAATCTGCCGGAACAGGTAGTGGAGGATATGCTGGAGGGTATGGTGGCTGCTTATCCGGAATACATTCGGCTTGTACCCGAGCTGAATATAGTGGTGAGAAAAGATGCTCCTATGAAGGGACAGGTAGGCCTAGTTAGCGGCGGCGGCAGCGGTCATGAGCCTACCCACGGCGGTTTTGTGGGAAAAGGTATGCTGACAGCAGCCTGTGCCGGCGATGTGTTTACTTCGCCTACACCTGATCAGATTCTAGCGGCCATTAAAGAAGTGGATGGTGGGGCCGGTGTTTTGTTAGTGGTGAAAAACTATACCGGCGATATCATGAATTTTGAAATGGCGGCTGAATTGGCAGAGGCGGAAGGGATTGAGACTGCCAGTGTAGTGGTGAACGATGACGTAGCGGTGGAAGACAGTCTTTATACGCAGGGACGGCGGGGCATAGCCGGCACTGTCTTTGTACACAAGATTGCCGGAGCCAAAGCCCAAGCCGGCGGCACCTTAGACGAGGTAAAAGAAGTGGCGGAGAAAGTTATCGCTAATGTTCGTAGCATGGGCATGGCTCTAACGCCTTGCATTGTGCCGGCTGCGGGCAAACCGACTTTTACCCTGGCTGAAGATGAAATAGAAATCGGCATGGGCATCCATGGTGAACCGGGTACCCACCGGGAAAAGATTAGGACAGCCGATGAGATTACCGAACATCTTACGAAGAAAGTCTTGGAAGACTTACCGTTTGCCGAGGGCGATGAAGTGGCTGTTATGATAAATGGCTTAGGAGCTACTCCGCTGATGGAGCTCTTTGTTATTAACAAGAAAGTTGCAAAGATGCTGGGCGAGCGCAAGATCAGTGTGGTTCGCACTTATGTCGGCGAGTACATGACTTCGTTAGAGATGGCCGGAGCCTCGGTAACGTTACTTAAACTGGATCAGGAACTAAAAGAACTGCTGGCTGCACCGGCCGATACACCGGGATTCAAGCAATTCTAGCCAAGGAGCGCCAGCCGGTGCTCCTTTCTGGAAAAGAGGGGTAGCGATGGGACTGACAGTGAGCGAATTGACCGACATGATCCAGGCTGTAGGTAAGGTAATTGAGGATAACAAGGCTTTCTTAACTGAGCTTGACAGTGCCATTGGTGATGCTGATCACGGGATCAATATGGCCAAAGGTTTTCATGCTGTTAAGGAGAAATTGCCTACTTTGGCGGATGCTGATGCCGGTACGGTTCTTAAGACGGTGGGTATGACTTTGGTCAGTACGGTAGGGGGAGCGTCGGGTCCGCTCTACGGTACGGCTTTTTTGCGTGCCGGTATGAAGATCGGTAACAAGGAGGAACTGTTGGCTGTTGATTTAGATCTAGGCTTGGTGGCGGCTTTAGAAGGAATTAAACAGCGGGGACGAGCCGAACCCGGCGATAAAACCATAGTGGATGCGCTGCAGCCGGCGGTAATGGCGCTCAAGGAGTCTTTGAATGCCGGTAAGACGGCTACAGAAGCTCTTGGTGCGGCCGTAACGGCGGCAGAAGATGGCGTTGAGTATACAAAAGGTATCATTGCTCGTAAGGGACGGGCCAGTTACTTAGGAGAGCGCAGTCTCGGGCACCAAGATCCAGGCGCCACATCCACCTATTTGATGTTAAGGACTATGCAGGAGTTTTTAGCAAGGAGGACCTAATATGGGTGAATTGACAGGTAAAAGGATTGCTGTGTTGGTGGAAGACGGCTTTGAGGATTTGGAGCTTTGGTATCCGGTTCTTCGTTTACGGGAAGCCGGAGCAAAGGTAGATATAATTGGTACCGGCAGCGCGGACGAATATAAAGGGAAGTACGGTCTATCTTGCCCGGCGGAGAAAAACATAGGTGAGGTAACAGCGGACGACTACCAGGGCTTAATTGTGCCCGGTGGTTGGGCACCGGACAAACTGCGTCGCTACCAGAAGATACTTGATCTTGTGCGGGACATTTTTATGGCAAATAAACCGGTAGGTGCTATTTGTCATGCGCCCTGGGTGTTGATTTCGGCCCGGGTACTAACGGGAAAAACCATCACTTCTACTGTAGCGGTAAAAGATGATGTGGAAAATGCCGGTGCTACCTGGGTGGATCAATCGGCGGTAGTGGACGGCAACTTAATCAGCTCTAGACGACCGGCTGATTTACCGGATTTTTGCCGGGCTTTTATTGCTGCTTTTGAGGGACAGGAATAGGCCATGGTTGGACTGGTGATAGTATCTCATTCGGCTTCTTTAGCTCGTGGGATTAAGGAATTGGCGAGCCAAATGGCTCCAAAAGTGCCCATGGCCGCTGTGGGTGGCACGAGCGACGGTCGTCTTGGTACCGACGCTAATTTGATTAAGCAAGCCATTGAACAGCTGGCCCACTGCAACGGAGTGCTAGTGCTGATGGATTTGGGCAGTGCGGTGTTAAGCACTGAGACGGCGCTGGAATATATGCCTCTGGAAATCGAGGACAAGGTACAGTTAGCTGATGGACCGGTGGTGGAAGGGGCAGTGGCGGCAGCGGTGGAATCCAGTTTAGGTAAACCCTTGGCAGCAGTGAAGGCGGCCGCCGAAGCAGCAGCCGCCCTCAAGAAACTCTAGCGTGAGGTATGGTTATGAAAGAAATTACTTTAACAGTAACCAATAAACTGGGGCTTCACGCCCGGCCGGCAGCAGCCTTTGTCCAAACGGCGGCTGCCTTTCAGTCTCAAATTTCCATTTCTACCGGAACAAAAGAAGCCGATGCCAAAAGCATACTCGGTGTGTTGGGGTTAGGGGTTCGGCAGGGTACTGTAATAACTATCCGAGTTCAGGGCTCCGATGAAAATGAAGCAGTGCCGGCATTGCAGGCGTTTTTTGAGACGCTTTAGTATCTTGTTAGCTGTATTCTTTAAGTCAAAGCTGCACGTTGGGAGTTGTCCTGCAACCGGGCCCGGTTTCTGTATGCGTTCGTTGCCGACTTGTTCATGTTACCACGGGTTTGGCGTAGGGGCAGGCCTCTGTGCCTGCCCGCGGCTCCTAGCTTGGTGGTTGTGGGCCCATCCTCATGCTTAGCGGTGCCCCTTTAAACGACCGAGCTCGGCTCACTCGGGCCGCCTCTGAACTCGCCCTTTCGGGGCTCGGACGAGGCGGCCCGAGTGAGCCGAGCTCGGTCGTTTAAAGGGGCGCCGCGGAGCATGAGGATGGGCCCACAACCACCGGGCTTAGGAGCCACGGGCAGGCACAG
>DUNI01000138.1 GCA_012839445.1 Bacillota bacterium | reverse complement strand
GTATTGGCCTTAACCGGCCAGCTTACATGATTAACCCACAGACGATAGGGACAGTCAGCAAAGGTGCGCGGTCCTACACATCCTAATGAAAACATGCACTCGATGTCACCTAGCTTCTGAGCAAACTGGTTACGGTCAAAGTAGGAGCGACGCTGACAGTGTCGGTGGATGGTAAACTGATAAAACATCTTGGGGCGACTGCGCTCATCAAGGTCCGGTGCACCATAAAGCAGCAGGTGAGCCAACGTCCCAACAAACCAGTCGGGATTAACTGGACACCCGCTCACGTTGATCACCGGGCGCTGAAGAACGCTTTGCACCCCCACACTTCCGGTAAGATTAGGCCGGGCCGCGGACGGCCCGCCAAAACTGGCACAAGTACCAATAGCTACGACATGGCGGGCCAGTCTCCCAAGCCAGGTCACCGCCTCTAACGCAGTGATGGGCTTGACGTCGGTAACGGCGATAACATTATAGATGCCGTTGTCTTTTAGCGGAATGGCTCCTTCCACCACCAACGTAAACTGACCGGCATACTGCTGGGCAGCTCTATCTAACATATCAAGTGCCTCGCGGCCCTGGGCCGCCATAAAAGTGTTGCTGTACATAAGGTCGATCATATTGGCAAACACCTGCCCTAAATAGGGATAGGTAGTATTCATAAAAGAAATGTTGTTGTCGCCGCTGTCGTTAGTCTCCAGCCAAATAACCGGCATCTTAGGCTGATGATTCTGATCTCGGTAAGAATCAACAATCTTGAGGATGGTTCGAGACAAGGCATGATCGCCGCTGTTGGCCAGCTCACGGCACAAATCCACAAACTCCGTCTTTTCCACTTGGGCAACCCCCTTAAACACTCATACACCATGTAGTCCCAGTATATGATGGTGGTGAGGTTTCATTGCCAAGTGTATTAGAAGGTGAACATCATGCCAACCGGTTCTCGGTGTCCTTCTCATCAACTGCTGGTAATAGGAGTCGGCAATCCCCTTATGGGCGATGATGGAGTAGGTGTACAAACAGTGCGACAGCTATTGCAACAGAAACTGCCATCGGGTGTGACGGCCCTAGTGGTAAGTACCGGTGCCATAAACTATCTAGATGAAATCAGCCGGGCCGAAACCCTGGTCGCTGTGGACGCCGTACGTGGAAACAGCCCACCGGGGACTATTTACCGTATTACTGACTTAACTCAGTTAGCTAAAATCCGGCAGGGAGAAATAGACAGTCACACCTGTCAGTTAATGGCTGTCATTGCTTGGGCGCGTACTATTAGTGGACTACCGAACACAGTTATCTTATACGGGGTAGAACCACTTAGCATCGCTCCCGGTTGTACCCTATCCCCGCCTGTGCAAAAAGCTCTACCCCGGCTTTTGGCCCTCCTTAAGGCAGAAATATCTTAACTCTTGCTGCTTAATAATCCACAAGAACCAAGCCCGTTCTTCTTGGCCGTAACTGCAAACTAAGGCCATTTTCATTCCACATGGCACCGCTCTAGAGGCGCAGAAAATCATCGGTAAAAGCATAGCTTAATTACTGAGGGTAATAACGCAGCATTAGTGAGTCCAAGCAGGTTTTTCCAACAGCCCGCAGAAATAAGTAACCTTAGAGAGGTGATGGCATGAAACTAAAGAAACTGCTGCAGCGTATTACAGTTTTGCTAGTGGTGAGCATTGTTCTTAATCTATACCTTATTAATCGTCTCGGCCGAATAGAGCAGCGATTAAGCCAACGCATTAACCGCGCCACCTCCGAAGCGGGAAGGGCCGCCAGCGATATCAATAGCCTGTACTACCAGCTGCGCCAGCTAAAGGAAGAGCAGGAGTGGCTGGCTCAGGCCGATTTTTTCTTAGAAGATGTGTCTAGTGAAGGAGCTCTTCTTACCGGGACTTTTGATTTTCGGTCCGGAACCCTGGGGGCACAAGTTGTACTGCAGGTAAGGCCAGCGCCGAAAGATGATTGGCGGGCCGGCTACAATGCCAAGCCTGGTGGCCTTCCAACTGCAGAAGAAAATGATTGGCATGACTTCCCCGCTGATCTTAAGGCAGAGCTTACTTATCAGGCCCAGTTTAAGCTGTCTCCTGATGAGAACTACGAATACCGGGTAATTAGCCGCAGTCAAGATGCTATCTCGGCTAGCCCCATCAAGCAACTGCCGCCAGAAGTTTACCGTCGTCCGCCACTAGAACCACAAATGTCCTGGGGAGCAGACGGCAACGGCAAGCTAATCTCTGCCACCATTGAACTTTGCTATCCGTACGAACCGCCTAAGTTCCCCGCTTTCAAACCGGTAAGTGCTACCCTGGAAATAATGCAGGAAAACGGCGCC
>DUNI01000137.1 GCA_012839445.1 Bacillota bacterium | reverse complement strand
TCGGTATCACTTGTTTAGTGGATCGCAGTGCCGGGCAGGTACAATTTCCAGTGGATTTTTATCCACTGCTATCTATGGATATTAAATCCTGGGACCCAAAAGAATGTCCTTTATGTAAACAAAACGTGCCTTTGGAAATACCAGGAAGTCGCCAGCTTCAGTACATTTAAGGGGGTTTTTCCTTGTTTGCCAGTCGCTTAAACGAAGCCATCTTGGCTAAAAAAAGCCCGTTAGTGGTCGGTCTTGATCCTGATATCACTAAGTTTCCATCCTGTCTTAAGCCGGCAGCCACAGCCAGCGCCGCCGAGATTGCCAACGCTATTCTCACCTTTAACAAGAACATTATCGATAGTGTGGCCGATTTAGCAGCAGCAGTAAAACCCCAAGCTGCTTTTTACGAGCAGTATGGTTGGGCCGGCATGAAAGCGTTGGAAGAAACGGCCATTTATGCTCGTTCCCAAGGTCTGCTGGTAATACTGGACGCCAAACGGGGCGATGTTCCCAACACAGCTTTAGCTTACGCTCGGGCCTATTTGGATAAGGATACGAACCGGCATGCCTTCCCCTGTGATGCCCTCACGGTAAATCCATTCTTAGGGCGTGACGGACTGGAACACTTTGTGCAGGCCGCTGCTTCTAACCAACGAGGAATCTTTCTCCTGGTTCGTACCTCCAACCCCGGTGCCGCTGACCTGCAAAACCTCACCGTTAAGGAAACAGAGCGCCCAATATGGCAGGAAGTAGCCGCCTGGGTAGCCGATTGGTCAGAGAAAACCCGTGGCAGCGAAGAATATTCACCGGTGGGAATTGTAGCCGGACTAACCTATCCTCACGAGGCCCAAACCCTACGCCGACTCCTGCCTCACTCCTATCTGTTACTCCCTGGATTGGGCGTACAAGGAGGCCGAATTGCCGATGCCCTACCTTGTTTCGATAAGAATGGTTTAGGCGCCGTCTTAGTAGCCGCTCGCAGCATAATCTATGCCTTTAGCCGGGAACCATATAAGAACCGGTTTTCGTCCGATCAGTTTGCCGCGGCTTCACGCAAGGCAACCCAAAACATTTTAGATAACCTTGGAGCTTCTGGCTATCCGCTTCGATAAGCCGGAAGCTAAGATTGCGGAGGTGAATATGCCATGACCATGTATTCCACAGTTTCTCGTCCACCCTACGCCAGCCTTATAAACAATATAAAATCTAACTCCTATCACCACCTAAAACTGAACGCTAATTTACAGCCGAACCAAGCAGCTAGAATCGTAGCCCGGGTCCGGCATCAAGTTAGGCTGCCGTTAGTGGTGGAAATTGGAACAAGCGGGAATAAAAGCAGCTTTGCTCGCTTAGCTCGAGCAGCAGCTGCAGCAGGGGCTAATGTAATATTGCTTACGTTGAGCGACTTCACCTCAGCCAAGGCTATTTTGTCCGAACTGTACACTGTAGTAACTTTGCCGTTGTTCGTCCGTTGCCCCATTAGCAACAACGACCAGCGCCGGCAACTACGAACTCTAGGTGCCACTAAAATATTAGACTCAGAAACCCTGGAGCCCCTGATAATGGCAACTAACTAACAACGAACCGTCTGATCCTTTAAGTGCGGTCCTGTGAGGCCAGCAAGGAATCTCAGGCGAGATCCCTTCCCCTCTTGGCCGCACAGCCGAGAGTTTTTTATTAGGA
>DUNI01000136.1 GCA_012839445.1 Bacillota bacterium | reverse complement strand
GTGGTATCGCTGAAGCAGGTTTGGTTGGTTAATAACCTTGAATAAATATTTTTATGGGTGTCTTGCCTACTAGATGTTGACACAGACATTGGCATGGGGTATCTTGCATTACAATAAGTTTTATGCTTAAATAGACGTGTTCCTAAAATGAAAGGAGTGACGCTGGTGATTGCTTCACAAGAGGAAACCCCAATATTTAGCGCCCTAAAAGACTACGCTAAGACTGGCGTGTTGCCCTTTCATGTACCGGGTCACAAACAAGGGCGCGGTTTACCGGAGTTTGTCGACTTTGTGGGCCACAATGTAATGAGCATTGATTTGACAACGGTGGAAGGTCTTGATAACATCTGTAATCCCATAAGTGTTATCAAAACGGCAGAGGCATTGGCTGCTGAAGCCTGGGGTGCAGATCATGCCTATTTTCTCGTCAACGGTACTACATCTGGAATTCAAGCCATGATCATGAGCGTATGTGCTCCTGGAGACGAACTTATTTTACCTCGTAACGCTCATAAGTCAGCTACCGGTGGTTTAATTCTTAGTGGGGCAAGACCAGTTTATATAGAACCTGATATCAACGATTATTTTGGCATCGCTATGGGAGTCAGTGTAGAAGAGGTAACCCGTACAATCAAGCAACACCCAAAGGCTAAAGCAGTCTTGATCATTAACCCTACCTACTATGGGGTGTTTTCCCCTCTGGCTGATATTGTTCGTGTAGCTCACGCCCATGGTGTGTCAGTAATTGTAGATGAAGCTCACGGTGCCCATCTAAGCTTTCACCCAGATTTGCCTGAGAGCGGAGCCCAAGCGGGAGCGGACATTACAGCTACCAGTGTTCACAAGTTAGGAGGATCCCTTACTCAAAGTTCGATACTCCTTGTAAACAAGGGCTTAGTTGACCCTAATAGAGTGAAAGCAGTGCTGAACCTAACCCAAACCACTAGCCCCTCCTACCTTCTCTTAGCTTCTTTGGATGTAGCTCGCAAACAGTTAGCTACTCGTGGTCATGATATTGTGGATCATACTGTCCAATTGGCACACTGGGTCCACCGGGAAATAGCGGAAGCTTCTGGTATAACGCTTTTGGGCAAAGAAGTACTAAACAATGAAGGCAGCATCGCCATAGATCCAATTAAGATTTTAGTTAACACCCGTGAATTAGGTATATCCGGTCATGAATTTGAAACGTACCTTCGATCAAACTACAATCTTCAGGCCGAACTCTCGGATTTATATAATACCCTCTTTCTAATTACCATAGGTGACAATGAACAAACAGTGAGGAGCCTGGTCGACACTTTAAAAGCTGTAGGCAAAGAACAGGAACAATATGATAATATAGTCAAGTATCCTACTTATCTACCGGAGCTGCCTGAACTCGTTTTGTCACCAAAAGAAGCCTTTTACAGCGAAACTAGGATTACAACTATTGAGAATGCAGAAGGGGAAATCAGTGCCGAAATGGTAATGGCATATCCACCGGGAATTCCTCTTATTTGCCCTGGCGAGCGTTTTACCCGTGAAATTATTGATTATATTAGTATCCTGAAGAAGGAGAAACTGAATCTACAAGGAACTGAAGATTTAACCGTTACCACAGTAAAAGTAGTTAAAAATCCACATCAGATAACTTTGTCCCAAACACTCGTAGGTTAAGGCCAATGATTTTTCGCCGACTGCCGTTATTTTGTAGGGCAGCCGGCTTTTTGCTATAATAGGAAGAGATTGAGGGAAGGATGGAAAGCATGACAACAGGCAAATTCTTGCTTAAGGTCTCGGGTTGCCAAATGAGTTTTCGTGATGCCGAAACTCTAGCGGGCCAGTTGCAACAGGCCGGTTATACTGCTACTGACAGTGAAACTAACGCAGATGTAATTATTTTTCAAACTTGCTGTGTGCGTGATACAGCGGAACGAAAAATCTACGGACAAATAAATCAACTAAAAGCCCTTAAAAAAGAAAGGCCCGATCTTATTATTGGCATGACCGGCTGCCTGGCCCAAAAAGATCAGAATAAAGTGCTTAAGCTTTGTCCCCATGTTGATTTTGTTCTGGGTACCCAGCGACTGGGGGAGTTGGCACAAGTTTTGGCCAACTTATCCACTAATCGCCATCGCATTGTTGACACCCAGGAAGACGGTAATTTAGAAAGCCTTCCATTGGTTCGAGCTAAGGGGGTACGAGCGTACGTAAACATCACTTACGGATGTAGCAACTTTTGCACATACTGTATTGTTCCTTACGTTCGCGGCCCTGAAAGAAGCAGAGAACCTGAAGCTATAATAACCGAAGTGAAAGAGGCGATAACTAGCGGTTATAAAGAAATCATGCTTCTGGGTCAAAATGTCAACACTTACGGTAAAGACCTAGACGGAAAAACAGACTTCGTTAACCTACTACAAACACTAGATAACTTGCCCGGTTTGTCTCGTGTCAGATATATGACTTCACATCCACGCGATTTTACCAATGACATGATCCGAGCTGTCAGAGATAGTGGCACTGTTTGTGAACATTTTCATCTTCCCATACAGTCTGGGAGTAATCGCATACTTTCCCTAATGAACCGCGGTTATACCAGGGAATATTACTTGGATCTTGTCACAACTATTAAAACCTTGGTTCCCGAAGCCAGCATCACTACAGATTTTATAGTAGGTTTCCCTGGAGAGACTGACGAAGACTTTGCTGACACTCTGGATTTATTAGAAAAAGCCCGTTTTGACGCTGCTTATACGTTTATCTTTTCCCCACGTCAAGGAACTAAAGCAGCGACTTTACCGAAGCAAGTTCCCAGCAGAGTAAAGAAAGAACGGCTAAGTCGCTTGAATGCTGTTCAGAGCCGAGTAAGCCGTGATATTAACCAGTCACTGCTCGGAAAAAAAGTACAAATACTGGTGGAAGGACCAAGCAAAAACAATCCGGAAAAACTTTCCGGACGTACACGCACTAACAAACTAGTACACTTTAGCGGTTCCCAAGAATTAATTGGACAACTAGTAACCGTTTGCATCAAACGTGCCTTCACATGGACGCTCCATGGTGAACTACTATGACTATATTGTCCGTCTAGTATCGCACTAGTTGCGTAGGATATTTAGATAAGGGAGAGGAGGGGATTTAATGGCTAACTTAACACCTATGATGCAGCAGTACTGGGATATAAAACGCAGTCATCCAGACGCCATCCTCTTCTTTAGACTGGGCGACTTTTACGAAATGTTCTTTGATGACGCAGAGATAGCTGCACGTGAATTAGGGCTTACCTTAACCGGACGCAATGCTGGAGCCGGCAAACGAGCTCCTATGTGCGGACTTCCTTACCATGCTGCCGATAGCTACATTGCCCGCCTAGTCAAAAACGGCTACAAAGTAGCCATTTGCGAACAAATAGAAGATCCAAAACAAGCCAAAGGTCTAGTAGAAAGACGTGTGGTTCGGATAATAACTGCCGGTACATTTCTAGATAACGACGTCCTAGAAGAAAAGTGCAATAACTTCCTCATTGCACTAGCCAAAGATCAAAATAGTTTTGGTTTGGCCGTCCTTGATGCCGGTACCGGAGAATTGAAAGTCACTGAAATTCCTGCCCAAGAGCAGAGTCAGCTTCTGGACGAGCTGGCACGCCTACAACCAGCAGAAGGACTGCTATCTCCTGAGATCGAAAAAGATAGCTCTCTCATGAAACAGATTCCGAGAATTTGTTCGTTTCCTCAAGGTAAAATCTCGCCGCTGAAGTGGCAACCAAACAACGCTGAAATTGCCTTGACGAAGGTTTGGGGGCCAGATTTTAAAGAACGCTTTTCCTGCACGGAATTGACTATCTCTTTACAGGCAGCCGGTGCAGCTTTGGCTTATCTTGAGGAAACGCAACAAGCAATTCCAGTTCATATAACTGAGCTAGCTCCTTATCGTATTAATGCTTATATGCATTTAGACGCTTTCACCCGTAGAAACCTAGAACTTACCCGCACTTTGCGCGAAGACAACGTAGAAGGTTCTCTGTTAGGAGTTCTTGACCTAACCGTTACTGCCATGGGCGGACGCTTGTTACGTCAATGGTTAGACCAACCGTTACAGTCGATCCGGAGGATCAATCGTCGCCAAGATGCTGTGGAAGAACTGGTCATTAAAGACGCCCGGCGCACACATGCCAGGAAATTGCTTCGCCAAATCCCGGATATTGAGCGACTATTAGGCAAAGTGGTTTATGGTACTGCTACCCCAAAAGACTTAGCTTCTTTACGCTCAGGTTGCAGCCTACTTCCGGACATTGCCACCCTTCTCCACGAAATGCCCGCTACCAGCCGTATGTGTACCCCCCTGAATACACTACCTGACCTTACAGCAAAATTGTACCAAACACTGATAGATGAACCACCAACATCAGCCCGAGAAGGTGGCCTGATTCGTTCTGGCCACAATGCCGAAATAGATCGCTTAAAAGAATTGGCTCAAGGCGGACGCCAATGGGTGGCTGAACTGGAAATACGCGAACGGGAGCGTACTGGCATCAAATCACTCAAAGTGGGCTACAATAAGGTATTTGGCTACTATATAGAAGTTACACGGGCTAATTTAGCCAGTGTTCCTCAGGACTATATTCGCCGACAAACATTGGTTGGATCGGAACGTTTTATTACCCCGGAACTAAAAGAACGGGAAGCCGAAATTTTGGGTGCCCAGGAACGCCTAAATCAACTGGAATACGAGGCCTTCTGTAAATTATGCCATGAGGTAGCCGCCCATGCGATGGAAATACGGGCTACAGCCAATTCAATTGCCTGTTTAGATAGTCTTGCTAGTTTAGCCGAGATTGCTACCAGGTATAATTACGTGCGTCCCGTGGTTGATGAAAGTGATGTCATTCATCTTAAGGACAGCCGCCATCCTGTAGTGGAAAAACTCCGTCCTGACACACCCTTTATACCCAACGATGTCTACCTAGACAATCAAAGTAATCGTTTTGTTCTTCTGACAGGGCCAAATATGGCAGGGAAATCCACTTACATTCGGCAGGTGGCTTTAAATGTTCTCTTAGCTCAAATAGGCAGTTTTGTTCCCGCTTCTAGAGCTCACATTGGCGTAGTGGATCGAATCTTTACCCGTGTAGGTGCCTCTGACGATCTGGCCGCTGGAGATAGCACATTTATGGTAGAAATGCGAGAATGCGAGGTTATTCTACGTGAAGCAACGTCTCGCAGTTTGGTCATTTTGGATGAAGTCGGTCGCGGTACCAGTACCTTAGATGGCCTTAGTTTAGCACAAGCCATTACCGAGCATTTGGCAACTCAAGTAGGCTGCAAAACACTTTTCTCTACACACTACCACGAACTAACCGCCTTAGCTAAAGAACTTCCATACATCAAGAATTATAATATGGCTGTGGTGGAGCAGGGGCGAGAACTGATTTTTCTACGTAAGGTCGTTCCCGGTGGTAGCGACCGCAGCTATGGAATTCATGTGGCCCGACTAGCTGGTTTACCTGAACCCGTCTTGAATCGTGCTACTCAGATTCTGGCATCCCTAACCTTACAAAATGAAACTACAACAACAGAACAACTCAGTTCCCCTACCGTAAGAGAGTTGTTACATGACATTCTAGAGCTTAACTTGCGTGAAGTTCCACCCTTAGAATTACAACTACAGGTGGCAGCCCTTCAAGAACAGCTGAAACAAGAGGTGGAGCTCCTTGAATAAAATAAGAATTCTTCCTGATCAGGTAATAAAGCAAATCGCAGCCGGGGAAGTAGTGCAAAGACCATCTTCTGTAGTAAAAGAACTGGTGGAAAATGCTCTTGATGCCGGTGCCCAGCGTATCGAAATCCAAGTGGAAAAAGCAGGTTCTGACTTAATCTCTGTCCGGGACGATGGGTGCGGAATGACGGCTGATGATGCCATATTAGCCCTAAGACGTCACGCTACATCCAAAATCGCCACTGCCGACGATCTTATATCTGTATCCTCTCTAGGCTTTCGAGGTGAAGCACTGCCAAGCATTGCGGCAGTGTCAGAATTCCAACTTATCACTGCTAAAAGAGAAGCTCTATCTGGTGTTCGTATTAGAAGCCAGGGCGGCTCTAGCCCCGAGATATCTAAATGTCAAGCAGTTCCAGGTACCTGGATATCTGTCCATAATTTGTTCTTTAATACTCCTGCTCGCTTAAAGTTTCTAAAAACAGAACGCACTGAGCTTAGGCACATCACAGAAGTGATAACTAGATTGGCCGTGGTTCGGCCAGATGTTTCCTTCCGTGCTTTAAGCCAGGGGCGTGAGCTAATAACAACTTCCGGAGCAGGGGAACGTAAAGAAGTAGTGGAGCTTATTCTGGGAAAAGGCACTACCATCCCTTGGATAACAATCGATACAAGTACACCATTGGGTCGCTTATCGGGATATGTAGCTCCCGCAGAATTTGCCCGTAGAAGCAGGAATCACCAGATTATAATTATCAATGGGCGCTGGGTGAAAAGTCCGCTATTGAGTTCAGCCATAGGAGCAGCATTCGAACCTCAGCTGGTACGCAACTGCCATCCTGTATTTTGCCTAGAGCTAGAAATTGAACCTAAACTAGTGGATATAAATGTGCATCCGGCTAAACTAGAAGTCCGCCTGAGCCAAGAAAGAGAAGTATGGCAGTTTGCCTACCAAACAATAAAAGCCGCTTTGTACCCAGGGCCAGCAATTCAAGTTCAACACCCAAGTTCTATGGCAACCACTAACGTTACAAATAACCCCCTAACAACTTCCAGTTGGAAACTAAGAGAGAACCACTCCCCATACACCGCGGTAACAAACACTGAACCACCAATCTTGCCTACTAAGATTTCTCCCGGAACACAGCTTTCAGACTCATTGCAGCCACAATTAAAACTACCATTATCTCATCCCAGCTGGCCACAACTCTCATTTATTGGGCAAGTACTACAAACATATTTAGTTGCAGAAAGTGAAGACGGTGTCTATCTAGTAGATCAACATGCTGCCCATGAACGGATTCTTTATGAGCAAATTGGGCAAACTTGGGAACAGAATAAAGTCCCACTTCAACATCTGCTTGTCCCACAGACGTTTACAGTTACGGAAGCAGAGTTAGCTCTATGGAAGCAAAAAAGGGATCTATGGCAAGAAGCCGGCATTGTTTTAGAAGAGTTTGGAATCAACACATTGGTATTGCGCAGTGTACCCCAAATTATGTCATTGGAAGCAGCCGTGACACTAACACAAGAACTACTAGAAGAAGACCCCAACTCCCAGGGGCAATTGGCTTGGGAACAAGAACGTCAACGTCTTCAGGCTACCTTATCTTGTCATGCTGCCCTCAAATCAGGACAAAACTTAACAATAGAGGATGCCGACCAACTCTTGAATCAATTAAAACAATGTAAGCACCCCTATAACTGTCCGCATGGCCGACCCACCATGATCTGCTTGACCAAGCGAGAACTAGATCGCCGATTCTTGCGCCGTCTAACATAGGGAGGAACAACATGGAACCTTTACTAGTAATCTTAGGTCCCACGGCAATAGGTAAGACGAGAGTGGCTATTGATGTTGCAACACAATTAGAGGGTGAAATTATTTCCGCTGATTCAATGCAGGTATATCGACACTTTAATATAGGAACCGCTAAGCCTTCGCAAGCTGAAATGCAGGGAATACCACACCACTTAATTGACTTCATCGAGCCAACAGAAAAGTTCAACGTAGCTCGTTTCCAGCGAGAAGTCATGCGGCTAGTTCCGTCCATCGTTGAGCGGGGGCATCTACCAATGCTGGTAGGAGGCACAGGACTGTATATAAGTGCTGTAGTCGATAATTACGACTTTTCACCGGACGGCCCAAACCCTTCTTTACGTAAACAACTTCTAGACAAAGCAAGCAAGCTAGGGTCGGAAGCACTCCATAACCAATTGTCTCAACTGGATCCTGTTGCCGCTAAACGTATTCAGCCTACTGACACTCGTCGCATCATCCGGGCTCTAGAAGTTGCGATTTCCGGAGGTCAAATATCTGCCTCGGGGCATGGTCCGCCATTATATCGCACCTTACAAATTGGACTTACACGTGAGCGCAAGCGCTTATATAAAGCTATTAATCAGCGAGTAGATGATATGTTTGCGCGCGGCCTGTGCCAAGAAGCACAGCAGTTACTTGCAAGAGGATTGAGTCAAGATCTGCCTGCCTTCCAGGCCCTCGGCTATAAAGAACTCCTGCCTTATCTGCAAGGTAAAGCCTCCCTAGATGAGGTAAAAGAAAAGCTGAAACGTCAAACAAGGCGATTTGCTAAACGCCAACTTACCTGGTTTCGGCGAGATTCTCGGATCATATGGTTTGATCTGGACCAGTATCATAGCGTAAAAGCATTAGCTACAGAAATTGCACAGTTGGCAGAAGGAAAACTACTATTAAACCGCGAATAGGTTAGTTAAAGCCCCACAAGAAAGAAATACGCTGGAGGCGAGACTACAATGAGCAGGCAACAACCCAATTTACAGGATACGTTTCTTAACCAAGCCCGTAAAGAAAACATACCCTCTACGGTATATTTGGTTAACGGCTTTCAGATCCGAGGACTAATCCGCGGATTTGATAATTTTACAGTGGCACTAGAATCAGAAGGCAAACAAATGCTAGTGTATAAACACGCTATTTCCACCATCACGCCTTCTCGTCCTGTTGCCTACAGTGCGTTTCCTGAAACTACATTAGAATAAGGAAGTTTTAGCTAAGGGCCCAACCTCTGCTATTTTGCATAGTAGGGGTTGGGCTTTTTTTGCACACCTACTGCGTCAAGTGCGTATATTATATTGATATGCAGGCCTGGGGGTGCAAACATTGTTTTGGCGTTGTGATAAGAAACGGGATTCAACACTTCAACATATCAGCACCCTGGTAACAAAAGGTGAGCTTACTCCTCCAGCAGCTCTGGCTTCATTGAGACAAACTACTGACCCGTGGGATACAACTGCTGACACCAACTTCAATATATTGCAACAAGCATTGGCCCAACTGGACTGCCTGGTGGGCCTTAGTGATGTAAAACAACTGGTTTATGAAATCAAAGCCTTGGTGGAAATACAACACCGTCGAACCAAAGAAGGATTAACCAACGAACCGCCGGTACTGCACATGATTTTCAAGGGAAACCCTGGAAGCGGAAAAACCACCGTAGCACGGATCCTAGGTAACATTTTAAAAGGCCTAGGGGTCCTTTCTAAAGGGCACCTAATTGAAGTGGAACGAGCTGATTTAGTCGGTGAATACATTGGGCACACAGCTTTGAAAACCAGAGAGCAAGTAAAACGAGCCCTAGGTGGTATTTTGTTTGTAGACGAGGCCTATTCTTTGGCAAGAGGTGGTAATAAGGATTTTGGCAAAGAATCTATCGATTGCTTGGTGAAATTAATGGAGGATAATAGGGATGATCTGGTTCTTATTCTAGCCGGTTATAGAGATGAGATGGACTATTTTCTTAGAACAAATCCAGGACTGCGATCTCGCTTTCCCATTCAAATCGATTTTCCTGATTACTCGCTAAAACAACTTTTGGACATTGCTAACGTTTTTCTGCTAGAACGCGATTATTGCCTAAGTGCTGCCGCTCGAGAAGAACTTTGCCTGCAATTACGCTTAGCTCAAAGTTTACAGCACAGTGGAAATGCTCGTTTAGTGCGCAATCTTATCGAACGGGCCATCCGACGCCAGGCCTTACGACTAGCCGGAAACCGTCATTTAACAAGAAAAGAGCTCATGTTGATAGAACCCATCGACCTTAAAGGAGGGTCAGCTGCGTGAAAGAATGTTTGGTAGTAGGCAAAGTAGGCGCTGGCAAAACCCTTTTTGTTCTCAACTTTGCGGCTTATCTAGGCCTTGCTCGTATAAAGATAAATGTCGAATACCCTAGCGGCCAAGTGCTTTACAGACAATACAGTATCGAAGCTGCCCGTAGGCAGCTGGTTGGCAACAATCCTCATACTACCAAGGCGTTGCAAAGTATCATATTAGAGATTCCGGTAACAAAAGGTGTTCGGCGTTGTATAATTTCTGACTCCAGTGGTCTAATTGACCATATCCATAAAGACGCTGGCATTCGTCAAGCTATCGCTCAAACCTTAGGTGCTATCAGACGAGCTGACCTCATCTTACATGTTGTTGACACTAGCCAAATTGGGGTCTCTGATGCTCCCTCGGCCCTAGGTGAGGTGGATTACCAGGTAGCACAATTTGCTCAAATGCGCGGTGGGTACCTTATTTTGGCTAACAAAATAGACCTGCCTAACACCAATTTGGGTCTCCAAAAGCTACACCTGGAACTACCCGGTCATAAGATTACTCCTATTTCAGCCATGACTGGACACGGCTTCAAGGAGGTGAGGGCTTTTGTTCGGCGCCATCTTTGAGCTAATAAAAAGCTGGGTAGGTCTTTGTCTAGCCGGACTTGCTATCAAATTTCTTGACGACTACCTAGATCAAGAAGAAGATGACACCGGAAATTTAACCCTGGCCGTCAGATTGGGGCCTGGGGTACTAGCTTATGCTCTGCTTTTATACGCTCTAGGCACTCAGCTTTCCCAATGGTCTTTTAGCATCTTCTTAGCTAGCTATGCCTGTGGAATGCTAGGTACCAACGATTGGCTTTTACCCATAGGTACTCCTGCATGGTTAGAAACAGCAGTTGTTCTATTACTTGGACTAGTCCTATGTGGTTGGAACGAAATGCTTTCTTCTTTTTTAATGATATTAGGTATCCATTTGCTGGACGACGTCATTGATACCCAAATACAAGGTACGCAAGCAAAAACAAACAACCTGGTACATCAGTGGGGTAGGGTAGAGACTCTCATCTTAGGAATCTTACTTACCCTATTATCCTTATTATCAGCTCCGATAAAGACAACCCTTACCTGGTTAGCCCTTCCTGTGGTACTATACATAGCATCTAACCCGCAAATAGCTGGAAAGAGGTGAGACAATGGTGCTCTTTTTTCCTTGGAGTCTAGTTGCTCTTTCTTGGCTGTTTTTTGTCCTTATTGGTTTTGCCTGGGGTCGCAGGTGGGGTCGAAACGAAGGACTCTTGCTTGGCCAACGAGAAGCTCCGCTTTTGCTTCGGAAAGCTTCTCTTTTGAACGGTCGATGCGTCATTTGCCAACAAGACACTATCCAGCCGTTACCTGAACCAATCAGTTCACCACTTGCTTATGATTAGATGCAACCTTATGAAAAAACGCTCCTGAGTTAACCATATGTGGTATAATATTCTTAAGTAGGATTCCCAACTTGATCAGATACCACTACCCATTAACCTACATTACACAACACCTGGCTAAGTAAAGTTCTTACCTTTATCTGCGATAGCAGAAATATGACAGTTTGCTCTATTGAAATGGAGGAACATTTATTGATACATTCGTTCCAAGATAAATTTGACCGTCATCTCATGGAATTAGCAGAACAGATCTACTCAGACGACAACATTAAACAAGCCCATGCCTGCCTAGATAAAACAGTACGAACAAATCAACTACGCCTACTGGATGCTTACCGTTCTGCTCGCGTAAGTGATGTAGACTTTACAACCACTACCGGGTATGGTTATGACGATGGTGGACGGGACAAGTTCGAGCAGGTTTTTGCAGCCATCTTTGGTGCTGAAGCTGCTCTTATTCGGCCACAGATTGTTTCAGGAACGCATGCCTTGACTTTGTGTTTATATGGAACCCTTTTCCCCGGAGATGAATTAGTATCGATAACCGGCCGCCCATACGATACCCTGGCGGGTATCATTTTAGGTAACAAACGCCGTGCAGGTTTTCTTCGAGATTACGGGATCAACTATAAAGAGGTACCGTGGAAAAAGGACACAGATCTAGACTTTGAAGCCATTGAAGCTGCTATCAGCCCTCAGACACGAGCTGTTCTCATACAGCGCTCGCGGGGCTACAGTTTGCGCCCACCACTTTCAATAACGCAAATAGCACAATTGATTCAACTCATCAAATCTATCAACCCAGCAATAATTACTATCGTGGATAATTGCTACGGTGAATTTGTTGAAACTAAAGAACCCCCTGTTGTGGGAGCTGACCTTACCGCCGGGTCCCTTATCAAAAATCCTGGCGGTGGACTGGCCCCATGCGGTGGCTATGTGGCTGGTCGTAAAGAGTTGGTAGAGCTAGCTGCTAGTCGCTTGATTGCGCCAGGCTTGGGCCAAGAGTGTGGTCCTAGCTTAGGCCTTAATCGTTTGTTTTACCAGGGACTATATTTAGCACCGTTGATAGTGGGGGAAGCTCTGCACGGAGCAATTTTTGTCGCCCAGTTGTTTAAAAACCTTGGATTTTCTGTATACCCAGAGCCAACAGCCACGCGTTATGATCTGGTTCAAACTATCTGTTTGGGAGATGCTGAAAAGATTAGGGTGTTTTGTCAGGCGATACAAGCAGCCTCGCCTGTTAACTCCTATGTATATCCAGAAGCTGCTCCTATGCCAGGTTATGATACCCCTGTTATCATGGCAGCAGGCACCTTCGTTCAGGGTTCATCCATAGAATTGTCTGCTGACGCTCCTATGCGCCCACCGTTCACCGTATTCTTGCAGGGGGGACTTAATCGTTACCAAGTGGAGTACGGAGCTATGCTAGCTGCACAATCTTTACTTGACCACAACCTTATCACAAGCTAACGAATATAAGACTTGTCATAGTACAATTTACAAAGCTCTACAAAGGAAATTTCCCTTAGTTCTACAGAGAAATCAAAGTATATATTAACGGACAGTGGGACAAACATATAAATTTTAGAATTAGAGTTTAATGGTTTTAAAAAGTGGAGGAAGGGTGGGGGGATGAGTAGTAAACGTATTGGCCTGCCAAGATCACTGTTTTTCTATTCGCATTTGCCTTTTTGGCAAACTTTTTGGTCAGAGTTGGGACACGAAGTGATAGTGTCTCCACTTACGAACAAAGACATGCTGGATCGGGGCATCAGCAATTCGGTTACAGATCTTTGCGTTCCAGTGAAAATTTTTCACGGACACATTTCTTATCTGATAGATCAACAAGTAGATGCTCTGTTTGTTCCGCGCATGGTAGATGTAGGCACAAATGATACTTTTTGTCCTAAATTCTTGGCTTTACCAGAAATGATCCGGTGTTCGTTTTCAGACATGCCAGTCTTGATAGCACAACGCGTAGATGTACGCGGACGGTTGCACTTGTTCAAACTTTGCTCCGAGCTTCAACGTGAATGGGCATCAGGTTCAGGCGTTTGGACACCTTTTAAAAAAGCGCGCACTGCTCAAACACAATATGAAACAGAGCTCACAAGTGGCAAGCTTCCTCATGAGGCTTGGCCTGCTTTTGCCTGGTCCAATTCTTTTAAAGAAGAGACATTAATATTTACGAGGGAACCTGCACTAACAATAGCTGTCTTAGGATATCCCTATTCTGTATACGACAGTTTCATAAATAGCGATGTTATTAAGAAATTGCGTCGTTTAGGTGTAAACGTAGTCACAGCTGAAATGATTCCGTTAGAGAAACGAAATCAATACCGTTTGTCAAAGGATTTATTTTGGCATTACAGTAACAATGTGGTTAAGTCTGGCATGTATTGGCTGGATCAAGGAGTCACGGGAATTATTCACATAACCAACTTCGCCTGCGGACCTGACGCCATGGCAGGAAAGATGCTAGAACTACTGTGTAAGCAACATGGCAAACCATTACTTACTTTAACCCTGGATGAACAAACAGGCCAAATAGGAATTAACACTAGGATCGAGGCCTTTGTTGACATGCTACAAAGGAGGTTTCGGTATGCGCATAACCTTTCCTTACATGGGTAATTCTCCGCCTGTATTCAAACAAATTCTATCTGAAATAGGTTATGATGTAGTGGTACCGCCACCTCCAAGTAAACGCACGTTAGATTTAGGCACAAAATACGCTCCTGAATTTGCCTGCATACCATTCAAGATTCTATTAGGAAGCTATCTTGAAGCTATTGATTTAGGAGCAGACACCATTGTTAGCACTGGTGGTGTAGGGCCTTGTCGAGCTGGTTACTACGGCGAACTCCATCGAGGCATTTTGAACGACTTAGGCTACGATGTCACTATTATTATTATTGAGCCGCCGCTTAGACATCCAACACAGTTCTTACAAGCCATTAAATTGTTGCTAAATGAACGTAAAGTGCCATTATGGAAGCTGCCGGACATATTTTGGCGTGGCTGGTTGAAACTTAATGCTATTGATCATGTAGAGAAAACGTCCCACGATATTAGGCCTTTTGAAATAAACAAAGGGGAAACAACCTTTGTATTTCGCCAATGTATGGAGGAATTTGATGTTGCTCGCTCAAGGGCCGAAATCAAACAAGCAACTGAAAACTCCCTAAGAAAACTTTCCGCAATACCCCAAGATCGCTCACGTGAGCCGTTAAAAATAGGGCTCATCGGCGAAATATACGTTGTTTTAGAGCCATTTGCGAATCATGATGTCCAAGTGAAATTAGAGGAAATGGGCGTTCTGGTTGATCGTTCGATCTATTTAGCAGAGTGGACCCGAAATAATGCTATTAAGAATCGCGAATATGAAGTTAAAAGAGCAGCCGAACCATTTTTAAGCGAGCTGGTAGGTGGTCATGGCCGAAACAGCATTGGCGAAACTGTGCTATATGCTCAGCAGGGATTTGATGGGGTAATCCAACTGGCTCCGTTCGCCTGTATACCGGAGATTGTGGCCAAGAGCATCTTACCATATGTTAGCCGCAAACTTAATATACCCGTCATGACCTTGTTTTTAGATGAGCAAACTGGCGAGGGTGGTATTCGCACCAGGCTAGAAGCTTTTGTAGATATGCTAGGTCAGCGCCGGAATAAGAAAGAGGGGCAGTTAGCGTGCGTGGGTACTTAGGTGTTGATGTTGGTTCCGTAAGCACCAATCTTTTAGCTACTGATGAGCAAGGAAACATTATAGCCAGTATCTATATTCGAACTAAAGGTCAGCCCATAGATGCAATTCAAGAAGGTTTGGCCATACTGCAAAAAGATTTGCCGTCAGATTTTCAAATCGCTGGGGCAGGAGCTACCGGTAGTGGACGCACCTTGGCAGGTGTCATTGTTGGAGCAGATTTAGTAAAAAACGAGATTACCGCTCATGCAGTTGCAGCTTCTCGATCAGTACCTGATGTTCAAACTGTACTTGAAGTAGGTGGACAGGATTCCAAAATCATTATCTTGCGTAACGGTGTCGTCACTGACTTTGCCATGAATACCGTTTGTGCAGCAGGAACTGGATCTTTCTTGGATCATCAAGCTCAGCGACTAAATGTTCCCATCGAAGAATTTGGTTCCTACGCTCTTAAAGCTAGTAATCCGGTACGTATTGCAGGACGCTGTACCGTTTTTGCAGAATCAGATATGGTGCATAAGCAACAGCTCGGTCATAGCTTGGAAGACATTATCGCCGGCTTATCCGAAGCACTAGTACGTAACTACCTTAACAACGTAGCCAGAGGTAAAGATATTTCACCTCCAGTAGTCTTCCAGGGAGGCGTAGCAGCTAATGTCGGTATCAAGGCAGCTTTCGAAAAAGCTCTTGGTACACCTGTCTATGTTCCCGAACATTTCGGCGTCATGGGAGCTTGGGGTGCTGCATTGTTAGCACAAGAGAAGATGGGAGCAGGTAGGTATGGTCCTTCAAACTTCCGCGGTTTCCAGGCGTCTGAATTAGATTATGAAGCTTCCAGTTTTGACTGCCAAGGCTGTCCTAACCAATGTGAAGTGGTTGGTATCAGCATGGAAGGTAAAGTTATTGCCCGCTGGGGTGACCGTTGTGGTCGGTGGGAAAGTATGTTCGTCAAGCGGATAATATTCTACATGGTACCTAACATACTTTCCCACCGACCACAACGGTCACCCCAGCGGGCAATAACTTTACCTCCAATGTGAAGTGGTTGGT
>DUNI01000013.1 GCA_012839445.1 Bacillota bacterium | reverse complement strand
TAAGATGATGGTATTTCTAACTCCTGCCGGAACATTACCGGACGAGTGGAGCGGCGACTTTTACGCTTCGATAACACATGGCGATATCATTTACCCTTGCCAGGAAGCCGTTTTCTTAGGCCAGGTACCGGTACAATACGGCCGTTATCAGCAGCGGTTCACTATCTCTCCTCGGCTCGGTCGGC
Source organism: Bacillota bacterium (assembly GCA_012839445.1). Lineage (GTDB taxonomy): Bacteria > Bacillota > DTU030 > DUMP01 > DUMP01 > DUNI01. The sequence goes on along the minus strand of DUNI01000013.1, from coordinate 10,821 downwards.
GTGTAGATGGGACTTACGGAGCCATTACCCCTGGGGAATGGGAGTTAATTGTTCGCGGCGGCAAAACAAGTGGGATTACTATAGTTTCTACATCAACGTTAACTATTGTGCCCGGCTGTGAGGCCAGCTCGTTGGCACTAGTGGTGGATGGTAAGGAAGTAGTGACCGATGTACCGCCAGAGCTAAGGGATAACCGCCTGTTTGTGCCGGTGCGCGCTTTAGCCGAAGCCCTGGACTGCCAGGTACAATACCAAGCAGAGCAAAAGCGCATCCTAGTAAGTCAGGATCATGGCAAAACAATTAGCCTGGCTGTGCACCCCAGCGCTGATCGCAGCCAAATTAGCCAAGAAATAATCCTGGGTAGCCCCTTACCAATCAAAGAAGGGCGGCTGCTGGCCCCGGTAAGAGCTTTAAGTGAAGCTTTCGGATGTAAGGTTCACTGGGATAAGAATAATAAAGCTGTGTGGGTAAACGGCTAAGCCTAGTAAGAGTAAATCTGCTGAAAAATAATGGGGGCACCTTCGGTGGAAGGTATTTGAATCGTTTTTAAAACAGATACGATGATCCAACGGCTTCTGAAATTACAAGGATTTGCAATGTTGGTCTAGGGTGTCAACAACTCCCATCCCCTTGACACCGACACGTTGCTATAAAATAAAAATCCCCTAAAAAGGGGATATGAAAACTTATTATTTCTCAGGCGGGAATGTCAACTAAAGTACCATTTGGGACAATTAATGTTTGACATAAAACCAAAATCCCACACAAAGTAGCAACACTGGGCGGCGTAAAAACCGGCCTTATGTCTATTATAGACTATCAACATAGTCTTTTGCTTCTTTTAGTCTCATTCCTGTAGCTTCTCTTAGCTTTTTTATTGCCTTAACTTTTTGGTTTTCCTCAACAAGTCTTACTAAATCATCTTTCAATTCATCGCTTATATGTTCTCCAGATAGATCAGATAATCCAAGATGCTCTATAATTCTATTTAATTTTGATTCTATCCGTTCTTGATTGCTTTGTAATATATTAATATTCGTATTAAAAATAGTGAGCGCAATAATTATCAAGCCCATGGGTATATATTCCATATTTCTACCTCCATCACTGGCTAAATAAGTTCCATACGTGTCGCCGCATCAGCTAGTATAAACATTCTACAGTTCCCTGTCAACAAAGCGCGACCACCCGATCTTGTCAAGGCACTGTAGGTAAAAAAATCAAAAATATGACTGAACATTTGTGTTCAAAGCAATATTATGGTAAAATGCACTTAAAGGACTGCAGTCAAAAACGAAAGCAGACTATGAGGTGCAAAAATGATTAAGATTAACAAGATGAAAAAAGAATTTAATAGACATGGAGGGGTCCTTAAAACATCAGAACTTAACAACTTGGGGTTTTCTAGCCGACAAATAAAAACTTTGGCCGAAGAAGGTGCAATTTCCAGAATAAAACACGGGTTTTATGAACTGACAGATTATATTCCGAGGGAAGAAGTTGTTATAGCAAGGTTGTTTCCTAAAGCGGTAATTTTTCTAGAAAGCGCAATGATACATTATGGATACACAGATAGAATGCCCTCGGCCTGGCAAATAGCGGTAGATAGGTATAGCAAAACTACTAAGTATGATATTGATTATCCTTTAATAGCACCTTATTATTTAGAACCTAAGTTTATAGAGGTCGGCGTAGATATAATACAGATAGATGGTGTAAAAGTTAGAATATATAACAGAGATCGTACCATATGTGACGTTCTTCGTTATGAAAAGAAACTGGAGGAAGAAGTGTTTACTGATGCAATAAAACATTATGTAAAAGACCCAAAGAAAAATGCGAGACGGCTATTTGAATACGCTGGAAGATTTAATATTAAAAATAAGGCGCAGACATATATTGGGGTGTGGCTGTAATGGGAAATGTTGCAGCATCAGTTTTAGCAAGACTAAGAAACAAGTCCAAAGAACAAGGTATCCCATTCCAACAACTGCTAAATTTATTTTGCCAAGAGGAGTTTGTACGAAGACTTACAAAGTCTAGGTACAAAGAAAATCTCATTCTTAAAGGTGGTTTTCTGTTATACTCGCTTAGCGGATTTACTACCAGGCCGACAGTAGATGCAGATTATCTCTTGAAGAATCATTCAAATAATATGGCTGCCATAGAACGGCTCATTACAGAAATCATTTCTTTACCCAGCAAAAATGACTTTGTAGAGTTTGAAATTAGAGGTTTAGAGATAATTAGTGAAATCAAAGAGTATCACGGTATCAGGGTTAAGCTTGTCGGTATTATTGGAAGGACAAAGACACCTTTTAATATAGATTTTGGAGTTGGCGATATTATTGTACCTTCACCGATAGAAAGAACTCTGCCGGTATTGCTTCCGGAATTTGAAAAACCTGTAGTTCTAACCTATTCTTTAGAGTCTACAGTGGCATAGAAATTAGATGCAATTATATCTTTAATGGAAGCTACAGGGCGTATGAAGGATTTTTACGATATATACTACCTGGCTACAGCATTTGACTTTGAGGGAAGAAATCTTCAACAAGCAATTTATGAAACACTATCTAATCGAGGCACACCTTGTGAGAAAGACTCTGTTGCTGTGATTGCAAGGCTTGCTGAAGATAATGAAATACACAAGAGATGGGATAACTTCTGTCAGAGGACATTAAAATACGAGCTTGATTTAACCGAAGTAGTCAATACAATTATTGACCTTACATTACCACCCTATCAATCAATAATTGATGAGGAAGAATTCTTTAGAAACTGGAGTCATAAAGATAGCAAATATGTTTAAGCGGGTGTTTCGCACCTGCTGTTTTATTGTAATAAATACACTTTACCCCTTGACCTATCTGTGTTTTGGAGTGATTATCAAGGCCAGGCCCATAGGAGCCCAAGTCCGCGGCGGGATTCCCTGGACACCGGCTTGGGATATGCCATAATTAACTATGGGCACTGTTGCGGCCTGGGCTTGGGCCTGGCGCAGAAACAGTCATTGTTTTGCCTTTTTGTTATAGGGCCACATGGCAAATCCGAGAAAAGCATATATGATGGCTATAATGGGAGATACAAAACTTATAAATGTATACGGTATATACTCAAACCCGACATTCAAGACTTTTTGTAGGTATACGGCAGCAACACCCCAAGGTAAAGCAATACAGCCCAGGGTAACAGCCGTTTCCAGCGTTCGGGAAAGAACACTGGTGCTTATATTCATTTCTTTATATGCCGGAGCAAAGGTCCTCCCGGGAATTATTATCGATGTCATCATTTCTCCACAGGCTATTAGCATCAGATAGCCCGAAACCAAGGTAGATAATATTAAGCTCCGGGGAGTCTTAATATAGTGAAGCAATGCTTCGAGAATAGTGTCCAAAACGCCGCAGTTCTCCAAAATCCCGCCCATAGCAGTTCCGGCCATAATTATTGCCACAGTATTCATCATCGAGTTTATTCCACCATGGGTAAGCAACTTGTCAACAATTTCCAACCCGGTATTGGCCACATAACCACCGGATGAAACAGCTAGGATGGAACTTATGGTAGCACCTTGAGTAAGGATGGCAAAGAAACTTGCTGTTAAGAAGCTTATCATCAATGCCATCACAGCAGGCACTTTACGAATAGAAAGGAGCACCACCAAAAGCGGTGGGACAAGAGTAAGAGGCGAAAGATTGAAGTTGCTGCTTAAAGTCTGAAGGATACTATTCACCGTTTCCATATTAATTTCCCCAGAAATATATCGGTTGCCTACAACCCAGTAAAGTCCGAGGCTGATGAAAGCCGCCGGTATAGTAACATATAGCATTGAGCGAACATGATCAAAAAGCTTGGTCCCAGTCATAGCTGCTGTTAGGTTAGTGGAGTCAGACAAAGGGGAAACCTTATCACCAAGAATAGCACCGGAAGCTATCGCCCCGGCTGTTAGAGCCGCCGGAACCCCCAATCCCTCGGATACACCCATAAGAACTATACCCATAGTAGCTATGGTACCAAAGGAGGTACCTATAAGAATAGATGTCAAAGAGCAAAGCAAAAAAGCCGCCGGTAAAAATACCTTGGGTGTTAAAATCTTTAATCCATAATAAACGAGAGTTTGAATTGTCCCCCCTAAGATCCATGCGCCAACGACCATACCCACAACTATTAAAATGATACATGGTGTCAAACCATGGCTAATTCCATCTAAGATTCCCTTTTCTATATCATCCCAGTCGTAACCTAAGTAAAAAGCAAAGATAGCCGCCGTAACAGCGCCAAGGACTAGAGCAGTCTCGAGCACCAATTGTATCTTGATACAACATAAAATAACTACGATAATTAAAATCATAGCCAGGGAAGCTTCCAGAGGAGTCGGTTTCCTCCCCTTTTTGACCATAGAATTCTGCCGGTCCAACCGCCAAACATCTCCTTTTACTGTGTATTTTATCTTCTGACAACCATCTGTAATTAAAATGTAGATCTTACATCATGAAAAACACCGAGTAATCTTTGTTTTTGATTAAGGTTACAGGCCTAAAGGTGCCAACGTCCGCAGCAGAATCCCTTGGGCATAGGCCAGGAACACACCATAATTGACCATGGGCACTTTAACGGCCTGGGCTTGGGCCTGGCGGACCAGCATTTCGCGCCGGTTAATCATGCAGCCACCGCAGTGGATTATAAGCTTGTACTGACTTAGGTTCTCGGGAAAATCGCTACCAGCATACCAAGAAAAGTCCAATTTGTCACCCGCAATTTTTTCCAGTGCCCGGGGGATTTTTTTGCGGCCGATATCGTCCCCGATGGGATGGTGAGTGCAGGCTTCGGCAATGAGGACTTTGTCGTTGGCTTGCAGATTTTTTATGGCTTGGACGCCCTCCACCAGATGACCCAGGTCTCCTTTGTAGCGGGCAAAGAGAATGGAAAAGGAAGTAAGAGGAACCTCTGCTGGCAACACGTCGGCCACTTGCTTAAATACTTGGGAATCGGTTATTACTAAAGCGGGTGGATTCTTAAGTTTGGCCAATGCATCCGCCAAGCCATCTTCCTTCACCACCAGGGCCTGGGCGTTATTGTCCAGCAGATCGCGCAGGGTTTGGACCTGGGGCAAGATTAGCCTACCAGCGGGAGCCTCGATGTCACAAGTGGTCACCATAATTACCAAATCATCCGGTAAAATGAGATCACCGACAATGGTTTCCCGGCGGGCCTCGGTAGGAGCTTGAAACTTAATCTCTTCCCTCAGAGCATCAATACCGGTGCCGGTGGCGGCACTCACAAACACCTGTTTCCCGGGCAACTGCTGTTTCTCTTTGAACAAGGCAACATCAGAGCCTGCGACCAGGTCTATTTTATTATACACGACGATATAAGGTATTTGCTGCTGGCAAAAATACTCTGCCAACTCTTTTTCTTCTGGTCCCGGCTCGTCCCCTGCAACCAAGAGCAGCAAGGCCAGATCCACCTTCCGAAGGACCTTACGAGCAGCAGCTACCCGCAGCTGACCCAAAGTACCCATATCATCCAGACCGGGGGTATCGATAAACACCACTGGGCCAATGGGCTGTAGTTCCATCGGTTTATAGACCGGGTCAGTGGTGGTACCCGGAGTCTCGGAGACCACAGCTACATCCTGCCCGGTAAGGGCATTAATTAGGCTCGATTTGCCCACATTACGCCGACCAAAAATACCGATATGAAGACGCAAACCCCGAGGTGCGCGCGCAAAAGCCGGTTCGCTTATAATCATTTTGTATTCCTCCCTGGTTTTAAGCTATGTCCGTAGCTTGACGATATAGGCCGCCCCATAGCTCCCAATAGTTTCCGCGCCTTAGCCAGTTCTCCCGCTGCCTCGCTCTGGGCGCCGCGCCGCGGATAGATTTGATAGTTTGCACGGTATTTTATCGGTGTGATATTGGGCATCACCACATTGGCACCGTATTGCAAACCCCTGGCATAGCCGGCCGGATCCAGCGTACCCAAGGCCGTAGTGGCCGGAAGATGGGCCCAAGGAAGAAGCAGTCGACAAATAGCCAATGTACGGAGCGTAAGATTCACATCCCCCGACGGGACATGGGCCAGCGGCGTATCCGGATCAGGAACAAAAGGCCCGATGCCTACCATGTCCGGCTGCAGCTCTTTCAGTAATAGCAAATCAGACGCTAGGATAGACAGACTCTGTCCCGGTAATCCGACAATATGTCCAGACCCAACCTGATAGCCAATATGGGCCAGATTTCCTAAACAATGAAGCCTGTCGCTAAGGTTTTGCCCAGGATGAAGATTCTCGTATAGCTTTTCATCACTGGTTTCGAATCTAAGTAGAAACCGATCGGTACCGGCTAGAAAAAGATCCTTGTATTCCTGATAGCTGCGTTCGCCAATGGATAAGGTCACGGCTACATCCATCTTTTTTATCCGTTCCACCGTCTGAGCGAGAGTTTTAGTGTTATACCACAAATCTTCGCCGGACTGTAAGACCAATGTACGATAACCCAGACGGACCCCTTCGGTAGCAACAGCAACGATCTCATCTGGATCCAGCCGGTAGCGGCGAGCCTTGGCATTGCTACGGCGCAGGCCGCAGTACAAGCAATCGTTACGGCAGTAACTGGAAAACTCGATTAACCCGCGCAAATGTACTTCTTCTCCCACGTTTTCCCGACGCACCTGCTCGGCTGCCGCTTGAAGAGCTGTTTCCTCTTCCCCTGTTGATTTCAGAAGGTGGATAATCTCTTCTTTCTGCATTAAAAAAGGCCGCGCCTGGTTGGTTAAGGTGTTGTAATTCCCAACCAGACGAGCCTTATTTAATCCCATACTAGTCTCCTCCCCTCGTTAGCAGGATTTCCCCCTGAACTCAGGCACCTTATATGCTACTCCCTCCCTGGCTGCCGAAAGCAAACAGGTTAGGTACGTTTTTATTACCACTTGGTAACTACCCTTAGTATACTAGTTTTATTGTTAAGAAAGCAACAGCCTCCTCGGAAAATTCGCCTCCCAATTGGCAGTTTATTTAGGATATAATAGAAATAACAATTCCTTGAAACAGGTGATAATTATGCTGGACTCTAACTTGGCACAGGCGCTAACGACTAAAATATTAGATCAACTTGGGCACCTTAACCCAATAGCCATTTATCTATTTGGTTCACGAGCCAAAAATGAGGAACGGCCTGGCAGTGATATTGATTTGGCCGTACTCCTACCCCAGGGTTTGTCACTTAATTATCTCGATCGGCTTTGCCTAATTGACGAGTTACAAAACATAGCTAAATGTAGGGTGGATCTAGTTGCTGTTAACCAAGTTAACATACCACTTAAGTTCGAAATAGTACACAGCGGAAAGGTGCTGTTCGAGGCGGACTTTGACGCCCGCACCGATGCTGAAGACATTATCTTGCGAGACTACTTTGATTTAGAACCCATGTATCGTCAGAATTACCGAGAGATCATGGAAGACGTGTTAGGAGGAGATGTCCATGTATAATCAGCAATTGATAGCTGAACGCACGCAAATGATTCGTGCTTCTATTACCCGATTAAAGGAGTTAGCCGCATTAACTAAAGAAGACTTTGTCGGTGACCCTGACAATTATGCTATTGCCGAACACCACCTCCGACGCGCTCTACAAGCTTTATTAGATTTGGGAAGACATATTGTGGTTAAAAATAATTTCGGCAACCCGACCAGTTACCGCGAGGTTCTAGATATGTTAGCACAGCATTCCGTATTAGATCCTGTCTTTGCCCGTAAGGTTCGTGGCATGGCTGGGTACAGAAACAGATTAGTTCATGATTACGCGGAAGTGACAAATGAGGAAATGATAGACATCCTCGAGAACGAACTGGATGATCTTACACAGCTTCTTAATCAGCTTTTGGTTTTTACCGTAAATAGATAGGCAACGACAGAAGGGAGAGAGCGTTTACATGGGTCTATTCATGGATGCCGCTCAGTGGGATAAAATTGACAAGTTGGCCCAGCAAATAGAGAAACTTAGTGCTCAAGTGGAGCGATTAGCACAAGAAAACACTGCTCTTAACGAAAAAGTAGCCAAACTGGAACAACAAGTAAATGCCTTACTACAAAAATAACTGATAGTGCTCGGGATAATCCCGGGCACTATCAGTTTCTACCACCGAAGTTTTCTTGAATACCTGACTCTATGCTTCCCTCATGGCCAAAGCTTGGAGATCTTTATTAAGCTGGGAGAAGATATAGACCGGGGCACAGCCAGGATATACATAGCAGCGTTTAGCCACGTTCATGGCTTCTTCCACTTTATCTTTCGACGGGAAGTATTGCCAGCAGTTACCGCAAACGAACAGGTTCTTGTCCTTAGCGAGAGCGGGGTCAAAATCCGGTACTCCACCGGCGACAAAGATACATTCACCTTCTCGGCCGGTGAACTCAGCCACATCTATGCCGGTATTCTTAAAGGAATCTAAGGCCCCTCGAATATTAACGTAACAGCCGGGACAGGTTTGTTGGATAATAACCGTTAGGCCACGGTACATTCCCACTGGGTTGTCATTGGGTCGTTTGAAGATGCGTCGGACTGCATCTTTGCATTCGCCTACTACCTCGATAGCATCCAGATCAGCCACACCTAGCCCTTCATTAGCCGCCACCCTCACCGCCGGTATTTCCACCGGATCAAAACCCATAATGTAGCTGGAAACAGCATCGACGGCCACCGTGTCGGCACCGGCAACAATGAGATTCATCTCTACCGGTGTTCCTGCATGGGGTCCTTGACCTTCCATGCCGATAATGCCGTCGATAATGGTTAAGTCGGCCTTTCGCACCCGGTATAAATCAGCGAATTTCTGTCCTAGATCGATACGGTGAGCCCCTTGCTGCTGTTCGTCAGGATGCCGGTTGGGAATGATGCCGTTCCAGTTCTTTAAGCCCAGGGTAACTGTACCGGCCAGGTGCACTTTTAGTTTAGGTAGGTTAATGACCACGTCGGCCTCCAAGAAAGGAAGGAATACCTCAGCTCGTTTGAACACCTTAGCTTGGGGGATGTCCACCACCGCTGTAGCCGTCTCATCGAAATAAATAACCTTATCCGCCCCGCCCCGGTAAGCTGCCTCTTCTATGCCTGAATCTATGAACGCAGGCTTCGCGCGGCCAACATGTAGCCCCAGCGAAGGATTATCACCTACCCATACTTCACCCGCTTTGGACTCCTCCTTCACATAAGCCACCACAGCCTCCACCGTTCGTGGATCCACCACAGCAAAGCTTTCTGCTGGGGCCTGAAAAGCCAGGTTGGGCTTAATAAGCACCCGATCACCCGGTTTGATGATGCTGTCCAGCGACCCAATGGACAGTTCTACCGCCTGTTTCACCGCTGCTCGAATAGCAGCTACATCTTGGTCGTAGCGAACAAAACCACCGCCCATAAACTCGGCATTACCCTGAATCTCCTCTGCCTTTACCACCGCTACCTTTGGTCGACTCATGTAGTTCCCTCCCCTCTTTATTCCTCAACGCTGAGTCACTTAAAGACTATTCACAAGCAGCCAACGTTATCACCTTTAGTAGCATTTCTAGGATGGGTAACCGTTTATTTCCTAAGGGACTTCCGCATTTATTGCTTCCCTATCCGTATAGTTAACTAGGAGAAATAAACAAGGAAGCTTTTATTGTCAATACTGAACAATTCCAAACGCCGGCCGCGAAAAAGCTACATCCAACTATAAAAAGAAGGAATCCCGCCTTGGGAACAAAGCCCATGGCGGGATTAGATTTATATCAGTAGTCAAAAAAGCTTGGTCAGCAATTTGTTTTTACTCATATTCTCTTGTACGGCTATTTCTTTTAAGATAGCATTCAGAGTGCCCACCCTCAATGGGTTATGATTGGGAATCGTAATATGATACTCTCCACCCGTACCTATTTTGGTTAAACGAATGTGACTACCTGTAATGCGAGTTACTTGATACCCAAGTTTTCCTAAAGCGGTCACCAATTGTTGGGCATTTATATCCCGCGGTAACCTCATACTGCAATGACCTCATCTTTAACAAAATGCAGCCTTATTACCTTGGGAGAGTTACCAGGATCAAAGTGACAACGTACAGCGTCACGTACCGCATCACGGATCTCTTCTAACGTATCGCCTTCGGAAAATATTGGATATCCCAATGCTCGTGCCAGATACCCACCCTCATCAGATTCCTGGACCACAAAAATGATTTCATTCTCCACGAATCTCACCCCTTAGTAGCTGACTTTCATTTTGTCAGAAAGATCTCTGTTAGGATTACCCTTACTCACTAGTTTATATCATATTTCCATAACAACAAAGGAACAAAATTTAGAACCGCATTCCAGTTCCTTTACTCTATAGCAATGTAATTAATACCCTTGGTCATAAATCAGCCAGGGGCTATTCTTGTCATCGCGGAAGAGAATCATGCTCCAGTTCTCATAAACGCCTTCGTTCCAAGGACCTTGGTAGTTAAGGGGATATTCGATGTTGAAACTGACCTTGAATACAATAATATCGTCGGCGGTTATAGGATGGTTGCTGGGGGGATAATGGCGGCGCATGGGGTCTTGGGGGTCATAGTCAATGGTGAGCAGGGTTCGTTTTTCGGTACCGTACAGCTGTACATGGCCACTTTTTACATTCTCTAGGGTCCAAGACTCGCGCGGATACAAGGTAGCCAATATAGCCTCGGCATCTTTGGCAGCCACTGCCCGGTAGTATTCTTCCACCACGGCGCGGGCGGCGGCAACGTCGGCTTCGGTAAATTCGGGCAGGGGGCTGTCGTCAACCGGTTCGGTTACTGTTGCCGATGCGGTTA
>DUNI01000135.1 GCA_012839445.1 Bacillota bacterium | reverse complement strand
GTAACTGCATACGGCGTCTTTAATGCTATGAAGGCGGCTGCTAACCACTTTTGGGGCAATGATGACCTGAATGGGAAAAAGGTTGTTGTGCAAGGGGCCGGAAACGTTGGCCTCAGCCTTATTAAGCAACTTTTGGAATGCGGTGCCAAGGTGTACGTATCGGACATCATGGAAGACAAGGTAGACCAAGCAGTGAAACTTGGCGCTGTTGCTATTGAGGAGAAGGCGGTGTTTTCTACGGAAACTGATATCTTGGCTCCTTGTGCCTTGGGCGGTATCTTAAACGATGACACCATTCCCCAGATTAAGGCCCAGATTATTTGCGGTTCGGCCAACAACCAGCTTTTAGACTCTAAACATGGGAAGATGCTGGCTGAACGCGGCATATTATATGCACCGGATTTTATCGTTAATGGCGGTGGGGTAATCAATGTGGTGGAAGAACTGGCTCCTGGTGGCTACAACAAGGAGCGGGCTCTGGCTAAAGCAGCCAATATCTACAATATCCTGCTGGAAATATTTGACATGGCCAAAGAGAGGGATATCCTTCCTTACGAAGCCGCTAATGCCTTTGCCGAAGAACGTATTGCTCAGGCATTAGCTAAGAAAGGATAGACATTTATATAATAAGGAATATTTGCCGGTTCTGGTTGTCACATGCTGACTGGATCTAGCTTTAGTCCGCGGGGTAGGCCTAATCAAAATTTAGCAACATGTGATTTATGGTTACTTGAGAATCCGCACATTTGGCTACAAAGATTCCCCGACCTATGACGAAACCTTCTTTGATCGAGAAGCCAATAAAGAAGGGGCACCTCTTTTCGATTTCGATAGGGGTGCTTTTTTACAGGGAAGTGTGATTTTATGACAGGGATAATGTCATCCCTGTTCTTTTTATTGCGTTGAGTACTGTGTTTGGCAGTTTTTTAACACTTGGGCAGGTATTGGCTGAATACGTGTAGAATTATAATGATTAGGTGCATTTCCCTAAACGATAAACGATCTTCCTAATCCTTAATATTGAACTCCGAGCCAGATTTGCCTAAGGTAAAAACACTATGGCGCCTGGCCGTTGTAGGGCAACCTGCATAACGGACGTAGGGGAAACCTTACGCTCCCCCCAGCGTGGAAAGGAGGTATATCTAGCATGTCTATGATTCGCGCTGGCGATCGTCGCTGACGCGGATTTTTTTATGGAAGGAGCATGTACTCTCGTGGCTTTATTATGGAACCATAAAATCTCGGGCTGGTATGAGCGAGCTGTTGAGCATTGCAATTATCCGATGGATGTTATTGGTGATGACTTAGTAGATATGATATCTCCTTCAGATGTGGTGGTCGATGCCGGTGCCGGTATTGGCCCCGTGTCGCTGGCTGCGGCCCCACTGTGCCAGCGGGTAATAGCTGTGGATAAGCTTCCAGGAGCTATTGCAATCTTGCGCCAGCGGGTAGCCACAGCAGGGGTTAATAACGTAGAGACGGTGGTTGGTGATTGGCTGACCGTTCACTTGGTACCGTGTGATGTAGTGGTATGCGCATATGCTATCGGCGTGTCTCGAAACCCTGCTTGTTTGCGAAAGATCTGGTCAGTTAGCAATAAGGGCTTGATTCTTACATCAAGAGGCTCATTCCGTGAGAGTTATGCTTTTAACCATGTGGCTGCAGGACTTGGTCTTCAGCTGGAACAAGATTGCTTGAGCGGTTGCCTAGAACGTGGTTTGCTGGAAGGATTAGGGGCTACAGTAACTTGTCGGCCTGTGATTCATGACTTTGGTCAGCCGGTGGATAGTGCTGAGGAAGCTTGGGAATACGTAAAACACCAATTAAAGGTCGGCGATGATCTCGATTCAACCGGCCTAGATCTGGTACAGGAAGTCCTTGAAGTCAACAGAGGATGCCTATATTTACCGATTCGTCGGCGTAGCTGTGTCATAAAATTCACTAAAACCAAGAGGAGGACATTTAGATGATATCAAATAGGAAGGCAATGCGAGCAGGGGCTCTATTGCTAAGTGTAATCTTAGTGCTGGGAGTTGCAGGGTGTGCAACACCGCCTGCCCAGGAAGCGGTAGAAGTGGTTGACCAATTGGGCCGAACGGTCAAAGTGCCGTCAAAGGTGGAACGGATTGCATCGCCTTATGCCATTGCCAATTCACTGGTTATAGCACTTGGAGCTGGAGATAAAATCGTAGGTGTAGAAACATATGCCAAAGACAGCAAGTTGTACGCTAAGGCAGCTCCGCATTTGCTAGAAGCACCTGGTATCGGCAGTGGTCGGGAACTTAATATCGAAGAATGCTTAAAACTTAACCCGGACCTAGTAATCGTGCCCAGCCGCATGAAAGAAGCTGCTGAGAAATTAGAGGCCCAAGGGGTGGCCACCATTGCGATTTTCCCTGAGGATCTTGACCAAATGGCAGATACATTTGCATTGGTGGGGAAAGCCATTGGTTGTGAAGAGCGGGCCAATGAGCTAGTTAATTTTTACCGGGAAAAGACGGATATGGTCAAGGATCTTACAGCATCATTAGCAGAAACAGATCGACCTCGGGTTTATCTAACCAGTAAAGACCCGCTGACAACGTGTACTACCGAAATGTATCAACATACCATGATTGAATTGGCGGGTGGGCAGAACTGCTCTGCCGAGCTGGATAAGGGATTTTGGGCCCAGGTGTCTTTGGAGCAGGTACTGACGTGGAATCCGGATGTGATTGCGCTTGTTCAGGGAGCAAAGTTTACTCCTGAAGAGCTAATGGCTGATCCCAAATGGCAATCGATACCGGCCATTAAATCAGGGCGCGTGTATCAGTTTCCGTCTAACCTGGAATCTTGGGACTATCCAACCCCGGGAGCAGTGCTGGGACTGCTTTGGCTGACATCAACATTGCATCCGGATCTCTACGAGCGTACCAATCTAGAAGGCGATGCCCAAGCTTTTTATCAGCAGTTCTATAATATCGATGTTACAGCTGAAGAACTTGGATTATAACGAAATTGTTCCGGGTCATCGGACGAGTGCAGGATTACTGGGTATTTTATTGCCTCTGGCGGCTATCATTACCGCTGCTTGTATTGGGCGTTATCCTCTCCCTGCTCCAGATATCGCCCGGTACTTGCTGGCTCCAGCCAGCACGATAGCAACAGAACCAGCGGCCAGGGTGTTCTGGTTTGTCCGGGCCCCTCGTGTTGTTATTGTTGCAATGACAGGTGCTGCGCTGGCTTTGTCCGGAGCTGCATTTCAGGGGTTGTTCCGGAGTCCTTTGGTATCGCCTGATATCCTAGGTGCGTCATCGGGGGCTTCTCTCGGTGCAGGAATAGCTATTGTTCTCTTGGATGGCGAGGCTGCTGTCATACAATTGCTCGCGTTCATAGGCGGCTTAGCGGCAGTATGGCTAGCTACCACCCTGGCCCGGCTGGCACGCAGGGATGCTACTGTTACCCTTGTTCTGGCAGGATTGGTAGTCAATGCTGTGACAGCTGCCTTTGTATCGTTGCTAAAGTACCTGGCTGATCCATACGATCAACTACCGGCACTTGAGTATTGGTTGATGGGAAGCTTCCATTTGGCCGACTGGAAGCATGTTATCGAATTCCTACCGGCCTTGGTTTTAGGAGCCGGTACAATTCTAGCCCTGCGTTGGCGCGTTAATATCCTATCGTTTGGAACAGAGGAGGCCAAGGCAATGGGCGTAAATGTAAGGTTGGTTCGTACGCTGCTGATTGCCGGAGCAACGGTGCTTGTGGCTGCGTCCACTTCTGTTGCCGGGGTAGTATCATGGATTGGACTAGCTGCTCCGCATGTGGTACGCATGGCAGTTGGCCCTGATCATCGTATAGTTCTTCCTCTGTCGCTGTCGGTGGGTGCCGTACTCTTGCTAGCTGCTGACACAGTTGCCCGCAGCTTGGCATCTTCAGAGATTCCAATCAGCGTAGTCACAGCGTTCATTGGTGCACCGTTGCTTGCATATTTGATGTGGCGTAGTTCGGGGGATCAATGGGGTCATGAATAATGCTATTAGTATTCACGATTTAACTGTACAGCTTGGCCGACATCTAGCTTTGAATGAGATCTCACTTGAGATCGACAAAGGTGAACTATGTGTTTTGCTGGGGGCTAACGGCAGTGGCAAAACTACTTTGCTTCGTTGCATAGACGGACTCCTGCGGCCGAAATCCGGCTTAATCCAAGTAATGGGACAAAATGTAATGCGCCTTACTAGAGCTGAGACAGCGCGGCTAATTAGTTATGTTCCCCAAGGCCATCAGCCCGTGTTTTCCTATACAGTGTTCGATACAGTTCTGGCAGGACGTTCGCCGCATGTTCCGCTATCTTCGGGACCTGGGCGAGCCGATTTTCAGGCTGTGCAGACTGTACTCAAGGAATTAGGCTTGTGGTCACTGGTCGATAGACCGTATACCCAGCTCAGCGGCGGCGAACGCCAATTAACATTGCTCGCCCGTGGTCTGGCCCAGGAGGCACCTATCATGTTGCTGGATGAGCCCACTACTTACCTTGATTATCGTAACCAGCATCTAGTACTGGAAACAGTAAAGGATTTGGTGAAAAACCATGGATTAACCGCAGTAGTCTGCTTACATGATCCTAATTTGGCCCTGGAATACGGAGATCACTTAATTATGCTGCATGATGGGGTAGTACACACAGATTTGAGAAAGGGTACCCCCGAATTATTACCCAAATTAGAGACTGCACTGTGCACTGCTTACCAAACCAATATCCGAATTGTAATTGCAGATGGCTTGGCATTTGTAACCGGACACTGAGTTAAGAGTAACGATTCTTTACAGACTATAGCACCCAATAGTTGACAAATCCTTCATAATCAAATAAAATGGTAAAAAATAAACGAATAAAGGAACATCTTATCCAGAGTAGCTGAGGGACTGGCCCTATGAAGCTCGACAACCGGCATTCTCATCCGAATGCAGCGGTGTTAATTCCTGCAGGGTGGTGTTTCATCCTGAGAGATAAGATTAACAGCCAGTGTTTAATATAAATTAAACCGCAAACGAGCTGCTTTTCTTATCGAAAGGCAGCTTTTGTTTTTACACGGATCAGGGTTAAATAAGGGCATATTATCTAAAAGGAGGGCCAACATTGCACATTAAAGACTTGTTCAGCAACCAAAAACCGGTAGTATCGGTGGAGGTCTTTCCCCCAAAACCGGAGTCACCACTAGATACTGTTATTTCTACTATTGAGGCGGTAAAAGACCTAAACCCCGACTTTATCAGTGTAACCTACGGGGCCGGCGGAAGTAGCAGGGCTTACACAGTGGAAATAGCGGACATGGTAAAGAACCAATACGGCATCGAAACCCTGGCTCATCTTACTTGTGTCGGTACCGGCAAAGATGAAATCGATGATATGTTAGCTCAGCTGCGATCGAAGAATATTGAAAACATCCTAGCTTTAAGGGGTGACATGCCCCAAGATGAGAATACCGGTAAGTTTGATTACACATATGCCAAAGATTTAATAACGTATATAAGATCAGACAGTAGTTTTTGTATCGGTGCTGCCTGTTATCCGGAAGGGCATATAGATTGCGATAGCTTGGACTTGGATCTTAAGCACTTGCAACAAAAAGTAAGCTCCGGAGCGGATTTTCTTATCACCCAGTTGTTTTTTGACAATGAATTGTTTTATAGTTTTAAGGAACGGTTAGATGCTTTGGGGATTCATTGTCCGGTTTCGGCGGGGATTATGCCGGTGATCAACAAGAAACAGATTGAGCGTATTACTAATCTTTGTGGTGCCACCATATCACCACGATTAAAAAAGATTATGGAAACCTACGCAGACAAACCGGAAGCCCTAAAGAAAGCAGGAGTTGCTTATGCTACGGAGCAAATAATAGATTTACTTTCTTCCGGTGTGGATGGGATTCATCTTTATGCCATGAACCGGCCGGAGGTAGCTCAAAAAATATTTGCCGATATTAAAGATGTTAGAGGAAGCTGTGAGCATGAACATCAATTACAATGAAGTATTGCATTATCTGGGGTATAAGGGCCAAAAGGCAGATAAGAACACCGAAGAATTAATTGATGAGTGTATTTGTGAGCTGAGCGACATTGCCCAGCGGAAATACGCCTATGATTTTTTTGATACGACAAGAGAAGACGGACAAATTAAGCTTAAAGGCAGCATTTTATCTTTTCCCGGCAAGGATATCAAAAGGCACTTACAACACTCTGTGCGTTGCGCAGTTATGGCTGTCACCTTAGGCTTAGAAGTTGATAAGAGGATTGCTTTTTACTCTAGAATGGACTTGTCCAAAGGCATGGTAATGGATGCTTGTGCTTCTGCTGCCGTCGAGGCCTTGTGTGACGAGGTTGAAAACAAAATTGGGGCTCAAGCAGCCCAAGAAGGATTCTACATAACGTCGCGCTACAGTCCTGGCTATGGCGATTTTCCGCTGGAGCTGCAACATGAAATTAGCAGTGTCTTGGATGCTTATAGGAAAATAGGGCTCTCAGTTACTGAGAATTCATTGCTTATTCGGAGGGTTTTTCTGTAAGCCAATCACTGCTGTAACTGATTTTCGGGGGATAAGCAATGAATTCTCAGTAACTGAGAGCC
>DUNI01000134.1 GCA_012839445.1 Bacillota bacterium | reverse complement strand
GATTTACTACCGCTGTTAATAGGTCAGGATCTTGATGCCGGAGCAGTTTATTTGACCAAAGTGCGCTTGTGGCTGGAAGTGGTAGATGAGATCAGAGACGGGGTTTCATCTTTTCCACCGCTGCCGGATATTACTGTGGGTAACAGCTTAGAAGGGACGCCTTTGACAGCGGATATAGTGTTGATTAACCCGCCTTACCGGCGCCAGGAGTCTCTTGACCAAGAACTGAAGTCCTCCTTGGCGGAACGGTTTAAAGGGCAGGTGCCACGACAAGCAGACCTTTATTGCTATTTTCTGGCCAACCTTACCGAGATGCTAAAACCGGGCGGCGTTGCAGCTGTGGTTACGCCTACGGCTTGGCTGGAAGTAGATTACGGGCGGGCAATACAAACATTCTTACAAAAGAGACTTGAGATTCCATTGATTATCGCTTCGGCCTGCGAGCGCTGGTTCCAGGAAGCAGCCGTACATACTGCCGTTAGTACTTTTGTGCGCCGTACCGGCAATCGAAAGCCGCGCCGATCCACAACTTTGGTTAATCTGTTGATGCCATTAGAGACGGTGGAGCCGGAACAAATAGCGGCGCTGTCGGATTCTGCATCTGGGTTTCAGCGTTGCCAAAGCTGGCAGTCCGTCACCATACCTAAGAAGCGTTTACAAGCTTTAACCCAAAAAGAGAAACCGGTGCGGGCGGCTTGGGGTACTTTGCTACGAGCACCGGCGGCTTATTTTACCCTGCATGAGTCCACCCCCGAGGCGTGGACTAGGGCCGGTGAGCTAGGAGAAGTAAGAAGGGGTTTTACTTCCGGTGCCAACAATTTTTTCTTTGTGCAAGACGTAACCGCCGGTGCGTCCGACAACTTGCGGCGACAGCTTAAAATTACTCCGAACAGCGGCTTGTCTGTTATCGTTGCGTCAGCCCATGGGGAAGAAGCCTATTTTGCCGTGGAGGAAAGGTTCTTATTGCCGTTGATCAAAACGCCGCGCGAGGTGGACGGCTATCTTATTCGTGAGGAGAGCTTGCGTTGGCGGGTGTTGCTGCTACCACCGGATAAAGATTATATCGATAAACTTAAAGTGGCTCGTTATATCCGCTGGGGAGAAGCCCAGGGCTTGCAGCAGCGACCTACGCTCAAAGCCCGGCCGCTATGGTGGAGCTTGCCGAAACTGCTGCCACCACAAGTTTTGGCTCGGCAGTTTTACGACCGGCGTTTTAACTTTCCTTATAACCCAGGGGCCATTCTTTGTGACCATACGTTTTATTATCTTACTGGCTGTTCAGATCCAGAACTCATAGCTGCTTTATTAAATTCCACTATCACCGCTTTTCATGTAGAACTTTGGGGACGATCCAATATGGGAGACGGTGTTCTTACCTTTTATGGACCTGAGTTGGACGATTTGCCGGTAGTAAAGCCGAGCTTGTTTTCTGCGGACAGTCAGGAGAGCTTAAAAACCGCTTTTCGTCGTCTTTGTGCGCGGACGGTATTACCAATAGAAAAGGAAGTGGAGCAAAGGGATCGCCAGGAGCTGGATCTAATAGTGCTATCGGCCCTAGGGTTTACTGGGCTAACGGCAGCTTCTCTTTTAAGCGAGATTTACACAGCCCTTTGCCGGCTTGTTGACCAGCGGCAGGAACGATCACGACCACAATTCGACTCCTGAATTTACCTCATCCTTTTTCTTCCTCTTGCCCTGCTCCTTGGAGCAGGGTATAATATTTACCACGGGGGCGAACATACGTTCGAGGAAGGGAAAGATATGCAGGTTGCCCATTGCTATTTAGAAGGCATGATTGCCGAAGAAGGGTTTTTAACTGCGTGTACCGTTTTCACCGATAGAGGTGAGCCTGGGGAAAAGGGCGAGGTTTTTCTTGATTTCACTCGCCTAGCCGAGCCGGAGAAGGCGCTAAGGCAGCTTAAGAAAATGCTGGTACCGCATTTAGGCTGTCGTCTGCTTTGTTCCGTGGCCGAAAATAGGCTTACAGCCCGGGCTGCTACCTTAGCCCAAAAAGACGGTTTGTTAGTGGGAAATAAGGGGCCGGTATTGATATTGCCAGGCGCTGCAGCTCGGTTTTTGGCTCCGCTGCCCATCCGTTATTTATGGCCAGCGGATCCGTCTTGGCTACGCCGGCTGCAGCTGCTGGGTTTAAAGACGGTAGGCCAGCTGGCAGCTATACCCCAAGAAGAACTCTATCGTTCCTTTGGCCCCAAGGGCCTTAGCTTGGCTGCTTGGAGCAGGGGACGGGATGCGAGCCGAATAAAAAACCGATTGCCAAGCTTCATTACATACAGCGTACCGCTGGCCGGGGAGTTATCTTATCAACAACAAGAGTATCTGTTGTCGGCGGCAGCTGGGAAATTAACTGCCGAACAAAGGTCTCGGCAAGCATGGGGAGAGCGGTTGGAATTAATGCTGGTACCGGAGAAGGGGGCACCGCAAAAGGCAACTCGTGAATTTCAGGTGCCGCATGTTACGGTCCCGGAGCTAAAATTTGCCCTGAAACAGTTATGGCCCCAGGTGTGGCTACCTACCGAGGGCCTGCTTAGTATCAACTTAGGGCCGCTGGCTAACTTGGCTGCGCAGCAGCTTAATTTGTTTTGGGCTCGCCGTCCGCTAAAGGACCAAGATCGCCTACAAGCTGTGGTACAGCGACTGCAGGAACGCTATCCGAACAGTGTTCAGTTAGGGGTAAAAGAGAAAGTCAGTCGCCGGGAGCAGATGCTGGCCTTTTTTGATCCTCTGCGCCGGCAGTGTATGTCCGCAGAAAGGAGGCAGCCTAATGCGATTGGTTGAACGACCGCTGTCTGTATTAGCGCCGGCCGGTTGCGTACAGTCCTTTAGCTGGCGGGGAGAGACTTACATTGTCACTGCTGTGTTAGAAAAGTGGGCCGATACCGGCGCTTGGTGGGAGCGTGAACCGGAGAAGGTTTTTTACCGGCTGCTGGCTGATGACGGCGGGCTATATGAGCTTTATCAGGAGCGTTTGTCGGGGAAGTGGTATCTATATAAGGTATACGATTAACAACGGGCGGGCACGAAGACCCGCCTCTACCCAAAGTCTCTAGTTCGCGGTGTCTGGCTACTGCAATACCCAAGGTTGCTGGGTTATCCTCACGCTCCGCGGCGCCCCTTAGAACGACCGAGTTCGGGCTCATTC
>DUNI01000133.1 GCA_012839445.1 Bacillota bacterium | reverse complement strand
TTGTTACCTTCGGATAATGCGTCTCTATAGTAAGCTTTGACGGCTCGTTCTCAATAGAAACAGGAGCCAGCCTTGTATACACCGGTGCCCGGGCCAGTTTTGTCTCTAGCCCAACCAAAGCCGGTTGACTACGGATGTTCAGTACTACCCGTTGCATTGCTTTAATCTCCTACTGTTAATTTTTAAAACCTTTCCAAGGTACCATTTCTCTTGAACAATCGAATAAAACATTCGTGCCGCCTTCGATACTATCAACGCCTCCAGAATTAACGTAAGAAGTCTATTAGCGTCGGCTGCATGATACGGGCTCCGGTAGCCAAGGCTGCCCGATAGACTGCTTCCTGAGCCTTAAGATAAACAGTAGCCTCAGCAATATCCAGATCCTCAGTCTTAGATAGTAAATTGCTAAAGTTAATGTCAGCGGAACTTAGCTGTGATTGGGTCATCTCTAACCGATTTACCTTGGCGCCAACTTCTGCCCATACAGCCACCAATCGATCCTTGGCTCGATTAATCTCGCCAATAGTGGACTGGGAAATAGCATCGGTGTCACCCGCTCGCAAATTAGACGATAGCTCAATCAGGGAGTTAAAGGCTGCGAAATCATCATCGTTGTTCATGCTAAAGGCTTCTTTACCAGTTATATTGTAAGCAAAACTAACTCCAGCTCCGATCTCTGTAGCTCGGCTCTGTTCATTTCCCAGATACTCAACAGATTCGGGTTGGCCGGCGTCGTTGTACTTTAGTTTGAACGGTGTGTACACTTCCCCTGCATCTTCTACTGATTTAGTTTTGGTGCCGGCAAAAAGATACTGCCCTGCCTGCGATGAATTGGCCATTTGCAGCAGATGCTCCAACAGCTGATCCACTTCATCTGCTATAGCATTTAGTGCTTCTTTTGGATTGGTACTATTTGCACCTTCCACGGCTAACTCGGAAGCCCGATGGAGGATATCAGTTGCATGAAACAATGCATCTTCCGTACCGCCAAGCCAGGATAAAGCATGATCTACATTGTCAGCGTAGATCCCTATGTCTCTTAAATCTGTGCGCAAGCGCAGCGCATGTACCACCCCCACCGGATCATCGGAAGGACGGCTAATGCGCTTTTCGCTAGCCAGCTGATGTTGATACTTTGCCAGTTTCCGAAGATTATAGTTCAGATCACGTTTGAAAGTGTTAGTTATCATTCCTTGGGTAACTCGCATTTTGACTACCTCCCCACCAGGCCGGTGCGATTAATCAGCACCTCTAACATTTCGTCCACCACCGTAATTAAGCGCGCCGATGCATTGTACGCTTGCTGAAAGCGGATCATATTGACTGCTTCTTCATCCAAAGAAACACCGGACACCGCCAACCGGCGGTTGTCAATTTCAGAGGTCAAAATCGTTTGGTTATCTACATTGCGCTCCGCTTCCTGCCCCTGTACACCCAGTTCCGCCACTAGTCCGTTATAGTAATCATTAAACGTAGTAGTCCCATTTACCAGCGTTTCATGGCGCAGTTGAGCAATTAAAAGAGCATTGGACCCATCGCCGAGTGGTGGGCAAGAAGGATTTGTATCATAGTCTTCAGGTTTTACTGCGGCAGCAATAAGATTAAGGCCGTCTGATTTAAGAATATTTTTGCTTACAGACATATTGCCAGCATTATCACCGCTAAAAAATTCGATTCCAGTTAAGCCTGTAAGTCCTACACCCTTCATATGCAAGTTGTTCACCTGCTCAATTATTGTAGCTGCCAGTGTGTCAAGGCGCTCTTCGTAACTTTGAATCAATCCTGGATTAGCCTCATCTACATGAACGGCTTCTAATAAACCTTCTAAAGTACCATAAGGCCTCCTGCCAATCCGATACTCAGCCCCGTCCGGCCAGGTGACTTTTCCAGAGGCTACATCAACCGAAAGCGCGTTGACCTTATGTCCTGACAACAGGGTGTGATCACGCACTACTATACTTACCGCACCGAATCGATCTTCTTCTACCTGAATAGGCACCACTTCCGACAGCTGATCCAGCAGCAAGTCGCGACGGTCGCGCAGATCATTGGCAGCCATGTTACCTGCTTCAGCTTTGACGATTTGGGCATTTAAGTCGCGAACCTGACGGGCCACAGAGTTGATTTCGTTTACCTTCACTCCAATGGAACTATTTATGTCCGCTTTTAGATCACTGATTTGGTCAGCCATATGCCGAAAAGCTTCAGCTAATGTTATGCCTTCTTGGCGCAATGCAGATCGGGCCCCTTCTGATTCCGGATAACGGGCCACATTCTGCCAAGCATCAAAGAAGCGGCCTAGCACAGCACCCATTCCTTCGTCGCTAGGCTCGTTAAAGATCGCTTCTAATTTCTCCAATATGTTTTGGCGCACCTGCCAGCGTCCCAGCGTCTTAACCTCATTACGATACTGGAAGTCTAGAAATTCTTCTCGAATACGCCGCACCTCTTGGGCTTTTACTCCGGTACCTTGCTGCCCGGCACCCATACCGGGAAAAGAGTAGGGAGGCGTGGTGGCCAATACCACTTCTTGACGCGAGTAGCCTTTGGTGCCTGCATTAGCTATGTTGTGTCCCGTGGTTTCCAAAGCCCGTTGCTGGACCATGATTCCCCGGCGTCCAATTTCAATGCCGAAAAATGTTCCCACTTATGTAATCCCCCTTATACCAGCCGATCCACCAACGCCGGCTCGGCACCGGCTTTCTCTAACGTATGCTGAACTAAATCAAGAGCCCCTTTAATAATTTTATGGCAGCGGTCGTTGCGATCCTTCAATTCCGATAAAATAGCAGCTAGCTCTTTACCTGCCTGCCGGCATCGGGTAGCAATTTCTTCATCAGCCTGTTCCACAATAGCATCCAAGGTCACTTTAGCCACAGGCAAATCCCAGGTTATTGCCAATTCCCTTTGACTGGCAAAACGCCGCTTCTCTATTTCTGCAGCCCTTAGAATAAGCGCTTGCTCAGCTGTAATTATGTCATCAAGTGCTTCCACGTCGGCTAACGAGAGTACTTTTTCCTTGCGTTTGGCCAGCTCATTTAGGTCGTGGTAAAGCTGTACTTGTTTCTCCAACAACTTAGCCTGATAAAGAGCCTGTTTTGAGACCATTGTTATACCTCCTGGCGGTATTTCCGCACCGTGGCCAATATACGCTGGGCCACCTTGTCTGGATCAACCTGATAGCAACCCTTTTGGATGGCGTTTGTGATCTCCTCTACCTTGTCTTTACGAACAGGGCTACTCTTGGCCACAATGTCCCGTGCTCGTTTTAGGTCCCGCGCTTTACGAGACAGCACCAGCTCGTCTTTGTCGGTAACTTTGGCTTTGGTACTGTCTTTAGAATCGTTTAAGACAACTTTTTGTCCAGTATAAGCCTTCAAAACACTGCTTATTCCTGAGGAAGAAATAGTCATGCTCCTTGGCCCCCTAACCCTTAAAACATAAACCTGACTCTTTCATTCTTATCGGCAATTTGGAAACAAATATTAATACCCATACATTCTATGGCTATTTAACGGCGTCTACGGCCTCTTTTTTGTAATAAGTCAGCAATATGCATCCGTTCCTCGCTACGTCTAAGGGTCTCACTGGGCTGCGCTGCCTGTGATTTCATCTTATTAGCCAATCCACCTTTTAACTCATCAGCACAATCATTACAGATACGACCTTGATCAATTGGACGGCCACAAATCTCACAACGCAACATACCTTCTGCTGTAAGAGTTACTAACCTACCTCTCCGAATAAAATCTAAAATGATCTCTTTGGCTATTCCTGTGCCCTTAGCCACCGCCTCTAAATTAGCACCGGGATGATCGTGCAGATACCCCTCTACCTGTTCAAACAAAGTTTCCTCTTTCTGCATACAAACGGGACAAAAACGTTGGCCCGTATAGATATAAATTTTGCCACAGCTTGGGCAATTTCGCACTTCCATGATCTCCAACCCCTCACTTATGCTTGTACTTATTCCTTCGTCCCTGGGGGTGGCTAGATGCTATTGCGACAGTAGCTACGTAGACGGCACAGGCCCCTGCTTCCTTAAGTGCTTGGCTAGCTGCTTCAGCGGTAGCCCCCGTAGTATATATATCGTCCACCAGGAGAATTTCTTTACCGGCCAGCTTTTCTGTAGCAGCAAACGCCCCGGATACATTGGCCCAGCGTTCTTCCACATTTAGGTCAGCTTGGGGCAACGTGGTTCGTATACGTCTAAGTGCTTTCTTGTGCAGCCGCCAACCATAGATTTTGGCTAACTCAGAAGCTAATAGTTCAGCTTGGTTAAAACCGCGGTGCCGCATCCTTCCAGGATCCAAGGGCACTGGCACTACCATTGGATCAGTCGGTACCCCATCCGCCTGCTGTAGACGTTTAGCCAACAACATACCTAAAAAAGGTGCCAGATAGACACCGTAATTATACTTAAACCGATGTAGACACTGTCGCAATGCTCCCCGGTAAGCAGCTGCCGGCCAGGAACGAACAAAAGAACGTTCTCGTAAGCAACATTGTGTACAAAAACCAGGATAGCTAATTGGACGCCCACAGCGTCTGCACATAGGTTCGCTTAACAGTATGATTTGGGCACGGCACGCAGAACAAACATATTCGTCATTGCGTTCTAGTCTGGCTCCACAGGCAGCACAAAATATTGGTCCTGGAAAAAGTAAGCCAAGGAGCGCCTCTGCTATCTCTGATTTGAGATTATGCCAGCGTCCTTGGCTATCTGATCTGCTCATTTCCCACCACCGGAGCCACTTCCTTCCTGGATTTTGGACGGAGTCAGCTGAGCAAAACTCAAAACCCTATTACCACCCAAGCGTTTTGCCCGGTACATGGCTTGATCGGCTGCTGTTAGCAATTCTTCGGCTGTGGTACCGTCCTGAGGATAGCCAGCAATGCCTATGCTGGTGGTCACAGGTAATACTTCGGCCGCCGTAAGATTGCGCACTGCATTACAAATGCGCTCACCCACCTCATAGGCTTCGGCAGCCCCTGTCTCCGGTAACACAATAACAATCTCATCTCCACCATACCGACCCACCACATCCACGCTACGCACATGTGCTTTGATAGAAGCTGTAATTTTTGTTAGAAGGGCATCCCCCGCCATATGTCCATAAACATCGTTAACTTTCTTAAAATTATCCAGATCTACCATAAGAATGGACAGCATCAACTCGTACCGACAACAACGAGCTATTTCTCCGGTAAGATTCTCTAGCAACGCCCGTCGGTTTAGCAACCCCGTTAACCCATCTAAGCGAGCTAACGCCGCTACTTCAGAATACAAGCGGGCGTTTTCCAGGGCTGTAGCTGCCTGGACAGCTACAATCGAGAGATACTGTACTTCCCGATCCTTAAAAGGAGAACTCTGCCTTCTAAGAACCAATACACCTACAAGCTGCTCACCAGATGTAAGTGGCAAGGCCAACTTGTGCTTTCCTGGCACACATTTAGAACCTACAACTTCATCTTCATTGTCTGAGGACAGCATTTCAGTCACCCGTCGTAACGCTGCCGTTCCCACAAAACCCTGACCCAATGCTACTTCCCCATAGCGAACGGTATCCGGTACTGGTCCTTTGTGGGCTACCGGCATAAGTGTCTGCCCGTCAATCAAATAAACCAGGCCTTCATCGTAGGGTGCCAATCGCTTGGCTTGCTCTAAAATTAAATCTAAAGTGGTATTTAAATCAATACTGGTACCAATTTTACGGGTAGCTTCATATAATTTCATGATTTCTGTATGAGCATATCGTATCTGTGCATAAAGATGCCAGACATAACTTAAGGTTAGCACAGGCACAGCAGCAAGGCTTAGGGCTCCACGACCCAGGTATTCGTATACTTGGGCAAAAAAAACTCCCACCGGCAACGACAGGAGCGTTGCTAGCAAGTCCCAGCCAGCTAGCACTTTATACTGTGTCCACGAAATCATCTCATGCTCCATAAAGAGAGCAATGCCAACCAAGGCATGGTTGACAACATAATAGGCAGCCAGAAATATGGTTTGCGGCAAGAGAAAAGCCAAAGAAAAACCGCCCACAGTTCCACCTAAAGCATGGTAGGGATATGATGCAACTAAGATAGCTAACACTGCTTGGGCAGCATTAAAAACAGTAGCGTGAGTAAACCGCTGTCGCAACATATCACCAAGCAAATAGGCAGCCGCCCCCACTATCAATGCCGCAGGCACACCTAAAGTTACTAGAGCAGTCAATACCAGGCTGGAACTTAGACTAAGTGACCCACATTCCAGCTGAATACGAGTTGCCTCCATTCCTGCAGCTAAAGCTGAGTACAGAGCAACTAAAAGCAGGGATTCGGATCCCTGGACACCGCCTATCAGTACCAAGAATCCTATCCCTAACATTATCACTAGCCAACGATATGCTAATTTCCAGTGGCCGACTTTCAGCATAATCTCACCATCCGAAGCCTGGCCATAATAATTCTGAAGTAGTCCCGTCGTAAATCCGCATAATCCTTATTACATACGGGGCAACGCTGGAATTCCAAGAGTGGTCAGCGCGTTATTCATGGCCTGCTTAAAGCTTATAACTAAGGCTACCCGAAAACGCATTCGGGCGGGTGGCGCCGTGAGCACAGGAGACGTCTCGTAAAAATTCATGAAAGCAGTAGCCAATTTATACGTATGCTCGGCAAAAGCCGAACTTTGCAAGGTTTCTGCCGCCTTTTCCGTAGCTGCCGGTAACTCAGCAATTAGTCGAATAAGTTTCTTCTCCTCTTCCGTTAAGTCCTCTGGTACGGCAACTGTACGTAGATCAATATCATCCAATATTTCACGGTCTACTCTTCCTAAAATGTTAGCCGATCGAGCATACGCGTATTGAAGGTACGGACCGGTGTTACCCTGCATGCTCAGCGCTTCGTCAAAATCAAATACCAGTACGCTGGAAATATTGAAGCGCACCATATAGTAACGAACAGCCCCAATAGCAATATCTAGCCCAAGTTTGCGATGTTCCTCAGGAGACATCTCCGCGTGACGCTTAGCTACCTCGGCAGTGGTGTGCTCGATAATTCGTTCCATCAAATCATCGGCTTTAACCCCAATACCTTTGCGGCCAGACATAGCATAGACACTTTTTTCGTCATCTTCATCTATTGGTACACCCAGTTCCTGAGCTGTTTTAGGTGACAGAGCCACCACTTCGTACCCAAAGTGAATAGAGTTCTCGCCTTCTTGTTCAAATCCCAGCTCAATCAAAGAAAAGCGTAGCACATCCTGTAAATAACTTTGTCTTTGGTCGATGACATTGATAACTTGGCTAGCTCGTCCGAAGCGATCCATTTTGGTACCTTCGCTGCTGGTACTCCATAATACTGTGCCGTTGGGTTGTAAGCAGTAGCGATCATAAAAGAAGTCCTTTCCTAGAACCCCAAATTTCCATAGTTGGTAAGCAATATCCTTGGCCGTATAGGTAGCTGTGCCATTGGAACGTACCAAAACCTTATCTGGGCTTTCCAGGTTTTCAAATCCCGGCACATGGCCTAACCTCACTACCCAGCAACCAGCATTGTCGCCTTCTTCTTCGTATATCAGATGTCCCTTTGATTTTAATAATTCGAAGGCGTGGTTCCAAAAACCCAAGTGCACAATGTCGCTCTCCCAGTTAAGGAGGTTATAGTAAATACCTAAGCGCCACATGGTATCTAAGTGGCACTCCACAATCTTTTCAGCTACATTCTTAGCCAGTTCAGCTGTAGGATTATTCCCTTCCTCAATAAGCTGTAGCACTTCAAATCTTTTATCCTTAAGTTCAGGCTCATCTTCGTATTTTTGATTGATCTTGGCATATAGATCCCAACAAAAATAATCGAAGCGCACATTCTCCGGTACCTCAGGTGCTAATTCTTGCATAGCCACAACTACATCTGCCACAGCTGTGCCTGTATCGTCGATATAGTTTTGAACCTCTACCTCATACCCAGCCCGTCTCTTTAGTCGAGCCAAGGTATCTCCCAAACATGCATTTCTCAGGTGACCGATATGTGCCGCCTTGTTAGGGTTAATATTTGTGTGCTCGATTACTATTTTCTTTCCCTTACCGACTTTGACCTCACCGTACTTTTCTTTGTCTACAGTGATTTCATCGAACACAGAACGGGTGAGCACTTGCATATCTAGCCAAGCATTGATATATCCAGGAGCAGTAACTGTAAACTCCTTAACGTAAGCTGGCTTCTGACTAGATAAATAAGCGCTTATTTCCCGGGCAATCTCCACCGGTGCCCGACGAAGAACCTTTGCCAAGCGCAACGGCAAGGGAGTGGACAGATCGCCGAACTCCAATTGGGGTGGGGTTTCCCAGTTGATTTCATCCCCTGGCATAGTAAGATCATAGAGTTCATTTAAGCTCTGCCCAGTCAAATCTCGTAATACTTGTTCCAGTTCATAAAAATGGTAGGCATTACCCTCCATTCTGTACTCCTCCTCAAATGGGATGCATCTTCCAGTTATTATATCATAAGTATGTACTTGTATCCAGTTGTAGGAAGGAAACAAGCCCGTCCTTGTAGGACACTAGCACTCCTACTTTGCAATTGAATCCTGGCAAATAGGAAGCCACAAGGATAAAATAGTCCCTGATCCCAATTCACTTTCCACTTCCAGGCGGCCACCATGAAGTTCTGCAATTCTCTGGCAGAGAGGAAGTCCTAGGCCCGTCCCATCTTCCTTAGTTGTAAAGTAAGGATGAAAAATACGAGAGCATACCGAAGGTGAAATACCGGTACCTGTGTCTTTACAAGTAATTCGCAGCCAGTCGTCACTGACCTGTGTCAAGCCGAGCAAAATCTCGCCATCGGCCGACAAAGCAGCCAAAGCATTGGTAACAAGATTCCATAGCAACTGTTGCAGCAACTTTGGCGCTACCTGTGCTTGAGGACAAGGGGCTGTTTCTACCTTTATGTTAATATCTCGGCTTTCTGCTACCCGAGTAGCTTTGGCAGCCACCTGATCCAGCATTGCACCTAAATCGCAAAAGCTAAAAGAAACTTCTTTGATGTGGCCAAAACATAGGCAGTCTTCTACCAATTCTTCTAACCAACTTAGCTCGTTAAAAATCATTGCCACATAATGACTAGAACGGGCATCATCCGTTACCCGTTCGGCTAACAGCTGTAAGAAGCCGCGTATTACGGTTAATGGATTCTTTATTTCGTGCGCTATCCCTGAAACTAGCTCTGCATCCTTCAGCCACCTTTCGCCTTCAAGCCTATTTTTCAATGATAGCCCCCCTCAAATAGCGCAGGTGGTTACATATTCGACCTAGTTGTAACATTTTCCTGCCGATAAAAAACAAACAAGCCGGGGTAAGCCCCGGCTTGTAGCTTACTATTAGTGTAGAACCAAGACCCCGTCTTGATCCATACGTGCAACTATACCTTGGTCAAGCTCTTGGAACTTATGCTGTGCCTTACCAACTTGAACAGTAACATTAGGGTGAACCTTCCCTGCTACTATAGTACCACCACTATTTACTTTAAGAAGTGTTGGGCTACCACCGCTGGACCCTGCCTCATTCACCACAATTCGTTCGTGAGCTTGAACAACACCGCCCCGCACTATTCCAGGCTGGCCGTCTACCCGTACACAATAACCGGCATACAAAAAAGCCTGGTAACATCCCTTTCCACGCACGATAATGTCTCCACTGGCTTCGACTCGCGCTCCCTGAACGTAATCGGCGGAGAAAGACAGACCGGCCTCTGATAGATCCTTAAGGTTGTCGGATATTTTCTTAACTTGTTTAGTTAAATTCCACATATGGCCTATATTATCTATCTGTAAAACACCACGTCGGCTCAGTGTTTCTCTTAAAACTGATAGAACATCATCGACCTCAGAGGTAACAATGCCAGACACTTCCCGGTAGGCTGCAGTAAGATCGTACAGTCGTGCCGGTAAATGGGAGAACTTTGTATCTAAGAGTCTGGATAATATCCGGCCCCAACCTTGGCGAGTTGCCGCTGGCCCCAAGTCTGGGTGTTTATCAATCTGTGTAAGGGCAGCAGCACAATCCTCTAATCCTTGTGCTAATTCTTCCCACCACTCTTGACAACGCAAATGCACCACACCGATACCTCCGGCCCTTACAACCCCGCCGATAACGTTTTTCCGTATTGTTACCTGTCCACCGGCTGTAATCCCAGCATGAGTAGAACTACCGGCTACATCTATGTTCCCACCGGCACAAACAGACATGGTTTCGTCCACATTACCTTTTACCAATACATCACCATTGAACTTAATGTTACCGCTAGCTAAATTAACACCCCGTTCCGCTACTAGCAATGGAAATACTTCCAGCTTTCCTCGAGCAAAAACCGGACGACCACTGCGCGTAGCTATAGCACTGAGTCCTCTATTTACAATCTCGACACCTTCACCAGCCACTAACTCGATATCTACGGGTACTGTCGGAGCCAGAGGTTCACCGGTTACAGATAGCCCAGGCTTACCTAGAACAGGGGGATGCTTAATAGCCAGCTCGTCACCTGATTCTACTGAAGGAATAGATCTTATCTCACGCCAATCTACTCTGGATTCGCTATCAGGTAAGTTCTTGTTTGGTTGCTTTTCAAATTTTAACTCGATACGTGCGTCTTGCCCAGGAGTGGCCGGCCTGCCTTTGGCTACCACTTTGGGCTCACTTATACCTGCGGCTGCCATGGAAGCAATGGCTTTCTTATCAATTCCAACAAAGACACCATGTTCCTGCAATGCCTGCTCAATCAGCTCCGGTTCTATCTTAGGTGGTTTCGACTCTGCCTTAGTTGCCAATACCAAATGCTGCCGTGGGCCACTGTCCAGTAGGCGAAAATGTTTTTCGGGAACCCAATCTAGCGTAGCTTTCGCCTCTAAGCCATCAGGAGAAACTTCTACCTTTACCGTAGCTTGTCCTGGCTCTGTTAGCAATCTCACTTCCAGCTCATCTTTACTGGTCACTTCTCTTGGTTCAGTAACTCTTACACCATTGACATAAAGTTTAAGGCCTGGTCCCGGCTCGAGTATAGCAGTCCGTCCACTTCCACTGGGATCAGTCACAATAACACGTCCCTGAAATACACTGACACTCCCGTCGCGCACTGCTTGTTCCTTCGCCAATGCCTTTCCCTCCTCGCTTAAGGCAAAGCGGTGGCCCCACTGGAGTCTACTGGTTAAGCTTTCAACTGGTCATAGCGCTTTATTACTGACTGAAAGTCTTCCCACACTGGCCGTTTCTTTCGTGGGTCTCTCAGTAAAGCTGCTGGATGAAAGGTAGGCATAATCAAAAACCCATCCTTATCTACCCATTGACCACGGTCACGGGTAACACGCAAAGATGGATCAACCAAGGTTTTACCTGCTAACGCTCCTAAACAAATAACAATCTTAGGTTTGATAATCCTAAGCTGAGCCCGAAGATATGGTTCACATGCCTTCACTTCATCAGGAAGAGGAAGGCGATTTCCCGGCGGTCGGCATTTAACCACATTCCCGATAAAGACTTCACTTCGGCTAAGGTCGACTGCTTTGAGTATATTGTCCAGAAGGCGGCCTGCAGCTCCTACAAAGGGACGTCCTGCTTCATCTTCAGCTTTACCCGGTCCCTCACCTACTAACATAATATCCGCCTTTGGATTGCCCTCACCACAAACTACCTGGTGACACCCATCGCGAAGCCGACAGCGGCGACAGGCTGTAATAATCTCAGTCAGCTCTTCCAGAGAATTAGCTTGTTCCCACAAGGGACGAGGTGATTCTGTTTTAAAGTCCGAAAGTAGAGTCAACTGCTTTACATTCTCAGTCATAATCAATACCTCCTCCTGCAATATAATTAGCCACTTATTAAGCAGCCTCCTGCAAAGAAGGTAGTAATTTAGATACCGGTAAACAAATTAAGTGGCAACTGTTTTGCATAATCAAATGACAACAGCATCTGTAGGAGTGATCTCGTTCCTTCAGTCAGTGTACGCCAAGGTGCTCGTTCTTCCTGCATAATTCCAACAAATACCTTCACCACATCCGGATCAAACTGGGTGCCACTACAGATAAGAAGCTCGTTGGCGGAAGCTGAGCTGGAACGAGCCCTGCGATAAGGGCGGTTTGATGTCATGGCGTCAAACGCATCGGCCACAGCAATAATTCGGCCCCCTAGTGGGATCTTGTCGCCCCCTATACCATCGGGATAACCTTTTCCGTCATATCTTTCATGATGGCTACGAACGAGTGGGGCCAGATGCAGCAACTCTGGTATCTTTTGTACAACTTTTTCTCCTATGATCGAATGTTGTTTCACGCACGTATATTCTCTGTTGGTAAGCCGTGCCGGTTTGTTAAGTATAGAGCCGGCTACCGCCACTTTCCCAACATCGTGTAACAACGCAGCTTGTTCAATAGCTATCACTTCTGCCAGTGAAAGCTGCATTCGCTGAGCAATAGTAACAGCATAGCCTGCCACTCTCAGGCAATGAGCATACACATGGAGGTCCTCTATTTCCATTATGGCTGCAACAGCTAAAACTTGTATCGTGTTGCTGTGATCCGTGGTCACATTCTTGCCTCCCCCGGGTCTATGCCGGACAATACAGTCTTCGGTAGCCTGGCAATCATAGCTAACCAGCCTTAGATCCACGGCTTTGCGCCACCATCTTTCGATAGCTTTGCCTTTTCGGGCGTTTACTAATAACTTCGACATTCTACGCCCACTTCCTTCTAATTGGAATACGTTACTCTAAGACACAACACCGATCAGATCATCACTGGCAATAGTAGCTGAATACAAAATGGCTTGTCCGAGATAAATACCTACAAACCTACAAAAGTCGTCAATACTCCTAAATATCATTTTATCAGTATATTAGAGTCTGTCCATCCGACAATAGTCTCAACTTTCGCTGTAACAAAAGACCCTAACAACATCTGTTAGGGTCCCAAAATGACAAGGAGTTGTTTATTCATTTAGCATACGCTCCATAGCATGACCTGCCACACGTACAGGCTGTTTGGACAAATCCAACAGGCAAATTACCTCCCCCCGACACGAAGCTAAGCCTTCTTCATAAGCCCGAACCAAGGAAGCAGGTTTAATAATTAACTGCGGTTCCTCACGTCCAAGCCGTTCTAAGATAGCCAGCGTTTGATCTTGGGACCCACCGCATATAACTACCACTTCAAAATTGGGAGCTCCGCTGGCAGTATGATAATCTATCCTAAGAAGCCAACGGACGACTCCTTCAATACAGGCTTCATCGTTACGGGCAATAACTAAGATACTAATAAACGGCTTTTCCTTCCGCTGGCCCCTGCCCATTTTTTTTCGCAGTGTAAGAAGAATCGTCCATAATCCATATACAGCCAATAAAACGAGGACAATGGCCACAATATTGTCTCTAGCCCCGATCATACCTTCACCTTCCTTTCTTGGTCAGGGTATGCTCAGGGCCAGAGAGCCGTGCTTGTTCATTTTTTCTAGGGGTACTGCTTGCTTATTAGTTTAGCTCTACCAATCCTTTGCGAATAGCATAAAGTGCAGCCTCAGTACGATCACCTACACCAATTTTACGAAATATGCTGGTCACATGGTTCTTTACAGTTTTCTCACTGATAGACAAAGAAGCTCCGATCTGTTTGTTGCTCTGGCCGTGAGCTAGCAGATGAAGCACCTCTTCTTCACGTGCTGTCAACCCGTCTATTTTGTCTTGTTCGCGCCCGTTCGCCATGCGCGTGAATTCCCCTAACAACTTTTTAGTTGCTGGCGGCGACATGTATGAATTGCCTTCGTTAACAGCACGAATGGCGCCCACCAATCCTCCCGGCTCTATATCTTTAAGTAAGTAGCCAGCCGCTCCAGCTCGTACCATTTCCAGCAAATGATCACGATCATCATGAATGGTAAGCGCCACAACACCGACTTCCGGATATTTATCTTTGATTTCAGCCGTAACTTCTATGCCGCTCTTGTCAGGTAAATCCAAATCCATAAGTACTACATCCGGTTTTGCCGCAGCAACTCCTTCTATAGCCGCCTGTCCTGTGCCCGCCTCAGCCACTATTTCCATATCATCTTCAAGTTCCACTACTTTTTTGATCCCAGTCCTTACCACTGGATGATCATCGACCACCAGCACACGAATCTTATCCAACCTCGCATCTCCCCCTAATCCACGTGCTATCCGTAATTTTCTCTACTCACTCCTTCAAGGTCAAAATATCACCTGTTCCGTTCATCAAGTAACACATTATTGCAAGTACAACCCACATGCTAACGTTACTAAGCTCAATCAACTCCTTCCGTTCCCATAACCTGGGACAAGTGTAAAAATACACGTGTTCCTAAGCCTGGCCGACTGTCAATCTTAAGGGTAGCACCTATAAGTTCTGCGCGTTCCCGCATTCCTACAAGTCCAAGATGTTCGTCATCAGCAGTCCATGCTCCTTCCGGCGGAAGATCGAACCCGCACCCGTTATCTATCACCTGAACTGCCAAGAACTCTGATGAAAATTCGAGCCGCACTTTAATTTCCGTAGCATTAGCATGCTTTATAACATTGTTTAAAGCTTCTTGGATTATACGAAAAAGACAACTCAAAGTTGTACTGTCAATTTCTCGTTCTTCACCATGTACTGACAAGAGTATCCGGGCATCGGTCCGTTCTTGAATCTGAGAAATGAGTTTTCCTACTGCCGCCTGTAAGCCCAAATTATCCAAAGACAATGGTCTTAAATTAAAGATAACCTCCCGTGTTTCTCTAAGACCACTTCGAATTATTTGTTCCACACTAATTAGCTCACGTTTGGCACGTTGACTATTATCCTCAAGTAATTTCTGCGCCACTTCCAAGCCAAGAATAGCTCCTGCCAACTGCTGCGCCAGTCCATCGTGCAGATCTCGAGCCACTCGTCGCCGCTCGTCTTCTTGAGCTTTAATAATACGGATAGCAACTTCACGTTTTTCTTGAACTGTGCCGATAGTCCGGGAAAGTTGCTCCAGATTCCCACTTAAGTAATCCAACGCTACTCCTACCTGAGTAGATAAGGCATCAGCACGTGATAACAAGCGTGTCACGTTTCTTAAAGAACGCTCAAGTTCGTCCCGTTTAGAACGAAGGTCCTTTTCCTTTTCTGTAAGGACAATGAGACGTACTTGTATGTCACGAGCATACCCGTAAGCTAAGCGAATCTCTTCTTCATCATAGTGTCTAAAGTCTCGGCTTACTTGCATAAGGTAAAGTCGAGAACGCTGCTCCTCTTGACGTGCTGCATCTACTTTATCGATTATGGCCAAAGCTTCTCCTCTGACCTTTTCCAATTCACGTGAAAGCCGGGCCGCTTCACAACGGGCATCTTCGGCAATGGAGCTTATTTGCTGTTGACTATCTTTGATAGCCATCACTGTCTCTCGCAGAATATCATCCAAGCGGGATAACTCGGCCCCAACCTCCATCTAGCTCACCTCTGTAACATTATTCGACTTCCAACTCTTACCTTCCTGCTAATTTTGTCAGTACTTGGATAAAAACAAGGGATCCCTGCATAATCACAAAACCAATCATGTTTCCCGCTTATGAAAAAAGGCCAGGTATATCCCCGGCCAGATGGTTAATATATTATTTATTACAACACCTTTCATGCACCTCATGTTAATTTAACTGCTGCTCTTTTTAACTCATCGACCTTGTCAGTTTGCTCCCAAGTAAGTTCTAAATCAGTACGTCCAAAGTGGCCATAGGCAGCCAGCGGCTTAAAGATGGGGCGCCTTAAATCCAAACTGGAAATAATACCAGCTGGGCGAAGCTCAAAATGTTGTTGGACTAATTGGCCAATAGCGGTATCAGGAATAACACCTGTGCCAAAAGAATCAACTGTAACAGAGACTGGGCGGGCAACTCCAATAGCATAAGCTATTTGGACCTCACAACGCTCAGCTAATCCTGCTGCCACTACGTTTTTTGCCACATAACGGGCCGCGTAACTGGCCGAACGATCCACTTTCGTCGGATCCTTACCTGAAAAAGCTCCACCGCCGTGCCGAGCACTACCGCCATACGTATCAACTATTATCTTGCGGCCGGTCAGACCGGAATCAGCCGACGGACCGCCAAAAACAAAGCGCCCTGTAGGGTTAACATAAAAACGAGTCTGGGCATCCAAGAATTCCGGAGGAACAATAGGCTTAATAACCGTCTCTATAACATCAGCCCTAATCTTATTTAGCATTACATCCGGGCGATGCTGTGCCGATACAATTATGGCCTCCACTCTAAGTGGACGATTGCCCTCGTATTCCACAGTCACCTGTGTCTTGCCGTCAGGGCGCAAATACGGCAATAACTTGGTCTTTCTTACCTCTGCTAACCGCCGTGCTAAACGGTGGGCAAGGGATATGGGCAAAGGCATCAACTCCGGCGTTTCACGGCAGGCATAACCGAAAACCATGCCTTGGTCTCCAGCTCCAATCTGATCTAAAGGATCTGTTTGACCTTCCTTTGCCTCTAGACCCTTGTCCACACCTAAAGCAATGTCCGGTGACTGTTCGTCAATAGCTGTTAGCACGGCACAAGTATCTCCATCGAAACCAAACTTAGCCCGTGTATAACCAATATCTTTCACGGTTTGGCGTACCAAGTGTGGGATTTCCACATAAGTCTTACAGGAAATTTCTCCTGTCACTAAAACCAAACCGGTGGTAACAGCTGTTTCACATGCCACGCGAGCATAGGGGTCCTGGGCCAAAATGGCATCTAGAACAGCATCGGAAACCTGATCCGCCACCTTGTCCGGATGACCTTCAGTGACAGATTCAGAAGTAAAAAAATGACGTCCTGGCACAAAAACTCCTCCCTTCAACAAAAAAGGCCGCTTCAATTTGGAAGTGGCCTTTTCACTCCTATCTTCCAGAATTGACATTCTGCTGGAATTAGCACATAACCAGACCTCATCTGGCATGCTGCCGGGTTTCATCGGGCCAGTCCCTCCACCGCTCTGGATAAGAGTCCCATATTCAATTGTTGCTTATCCTCTAATGATGGTAGCACACCCTCAGAAAGCTGTCAAGAACATGTCAAGGCACGTCTGTGTCAACATCTAGTAGGCAAGACACCCATAAAAATATTTATTCAAGGTTATTAACCAACCAAACCTGCTTCAGCGATACCACGCAATACA
>DUNI01000251.1 GCA_012839445.1 Bacillota bacterium | reverse complement strand
GACAGGGGAATTCCGGCTGCGGTCTGGTGACGCAGGGAGCCGGAACACAGAAGCCATAGGTGGGAACACAAAGCTTAACCAAAGCCTTGATCTGGATTTCCTTGCAGATTTTCTTGGTACAAAGCAGCACATCGAATCCCGGATTATCGGGATCGGGAATAATTTCGCAGAAGCAAAGCGAACTTAGGATCCGGCACTGGCCAAAGGTGCCATTGGGAGCAAACAGCAGTACAGTATTAAAGAAGAACTCGGGCCCAATACGCGACGGGCCACAGAGAATATTGCCGAAAACATCGCGAATGGTGATATCAAATACTATACGCTGCCGTACGGTTACATCAGCAAAGCCCTCAGCATCCGGTGTACCGATGTTTATGATCTCACAACGTGTTTCGGGAAGTCCTGTTGCTGCTTCAATATCAAACACTAGAGCACAATCCACTGTGGCGCCCGCTGGGAGCGGATTAGGACAACCTCCCGGGATCGCAATCTGCTGGGGCAAAACATCTTCCTTAATACACTGATCATACACTTTTAGTACTTCGATACAGTCCACCACCGGGACTTCCAGTTCACAACCTGGAATACCATTTGGCATTAGAAATGACCCTCCTTCCTTACCTAAAGAACCGAAAGGCCGGAATTACTGTAGCCTTCTGGTTCTGTAGCTGCTTTATGGTATGAAAAACACCTCTAATTGGTGCGTTATGGGACCAGCCTTTTCCGATTTCTTCCACCACGGTACAATGCTTAGGCCTGTTCTTGGTAAGCTTGTCTCTTGTCAAAAAATACGCCTGGTAATCCCTCAGCCTGATCTAATCGTTTTGCTGCCTTAACAATGTACAACTTATAATAGACAAAGGAGTTGCACCTACACTCCCTCTTTCGGTCCGACAATTCAATATGGAAACTCAGTGACATCCAATTAAGTTTAAGGAGGAACACAGGGTGAAAAGAAAATTTATGACTCTCACCATAGTTGCTGTAGCAATTATTACGGTTTTGGCCCTATCGGCCACAGCTGCAGCTGCGCCGGCTTATGGCTCGACTGACTGGTATCTTAAGTACATGCAACAATATTCCAGCAGCCCACTTACACCCAGTCGGCCAACTACACAGGTGCCCAGTCAGCCCAATCCCACGCCAACTCCGACTCCTGATCCTGAACCTGCTCCCAATCCCACACCTACACCGAGCCCGAATCCAACACCGGTGTATCCAACTAACCCTCAGCAAAATCCCAACTGGTACTTGAACTACCTGAACCAGTATAAATACACTAGGCCCAGTACAACAACTCCTGTCACACCGGTACCTCAGCCGAACCCTAATCCTGATCCACCGGCAGACAATGACCCCGAGCCCGAACAGCCGCCCGTTGAGACACCTACCGGCTTAACCGCCGAGGAACAACAACTGTTAAACTATATCAATCAAGAACGGGCCAAGGTTGGCGCCGGGCCGGTAACTGTTGATCCGGAGCTGGTTCGTGTAGCTCGCCTCAGAGCCGATAAGTTAGTGGAGCTCGGTACCTACGAGCATAACATCCCCGGCTACGGCACCGCCGGACAGCAACTAACAAAGGAAGGTTATAAATACGCCTATCTGGGTGAAAATCTAGCTGCGGCCGGTTCTGTCTACCAAGCCCATGCTAACCTAATGCG
>DUNI01000132.1 GCA_012839445.1 Bacillota bacterium | reverse complement strand
TTGTTTACCTTCGACAAAAAGGCAGAGCCGAGGATGGAGGTATATCTTGGTGGGCGGCAAAAAGGTTTCGGCACCGTATCCGGCCAGAAAGTGGTGACGGTTGCCGATGATACGAGCAAAATGGCCGGATACGGTGCCGAAACCTTTTTGCCGCCCACCAAGATATACCTCCATCCTCGGCTCTGCCTTTTTGTCGAAGGTAAACAAATTACCCCTTCCCTAACTGCCAGTATTATATCTTTTGTCAACAAGAACCCATCAATAAAAAAGATCCTGAACCCATAAAAATACCGGGGGCCATCTGCAGGCCCCCGGCTTTTAACTTGAGTACTTCGTATTAGACAATACGTTTTCCTAGACACCTCGTACGGACTAGCCCTTGGCCCTTAGCTCCTGGCAATTGTCATAAAGTATCATGTATGGTATATTGAATTTATGACAACACTAGCATATAATATCAATATGGGGGGATGTAACTGTGTTAAATAGTGAATTGATAGGCCACCGATTTGGTGAGTTGCGAAATAAAAGTGGCTTAACCCAAAGCCAAATTGCTGAATACCTAAATGTTGACCAAAGCTACATTTCGAAATGCGAAACAAATGAGCGCCAATTTAGTGTAGATCTCCTTGAAAAAGCAGCGGCCCTCTTTGGGTGTTCTATAAAATGCTTCACAGACGAATCTAGTAAGTTCTCACCAATACCCATCGCCCTTAGGGCCAAAAGTATAACCACAGAAGATCTAGAAACCATAGCAGCTATTAACAAGATTGCATTGAATTTACGATTCATGGAAGGATTGCTCGAGGGGGAATAAAAGTGAAAGAAAAAATAGAAATAAATGCAGAAGCCATAAGTTTGCGCAGACACTTTGGAGAAGACATAGACTCCCCAATAGATATCTTCTCTTTGCTTCATAATAGCGAGGATCTAACGATTGTGTTTTACCCCATGAGCAATAGAGTAAGTGGTATGTGTATTAAAGACAAGCACAATAAAATAATCGGTATTAATTCTACTAGCACTTATGGGCGTCAACGCTTCACAATATCCCATGAATTGTACCATTTGTTTTTCCATGACAATTTTGGAAGCATTGTATGTTCCAAAGACCTTGAAAAGAACAAGGAACCACAGGAAAAAGAAGCAGACATGTTTGCCTCATATTTCTTAGCACCTTATGAAGCATTAACACATTTCATAAGAACTAAGTTAAGGAAAGAAAGACATACCCTTGAAATAAGTGATGTTGTAAAAATAGAACAGTACTTTGGATTAAGCAGGCAAGCAACTCTATGGCGATTAATAAATGATGGCTATCTATCTCGTAAAAAAGCAGACACAATGAAAACAGGAATAATATCATCGGCGTTAAAGCTTGGATTTGATGACAAATTGTATTTACCAGCTCCAGAAGAAAAGCAATACATGACCTTTGGAAAATATATTAAGCTGGTTGAGCAATTAAAACATCAAGAACTTATATCCACTGGTAAATATGAAGAGTTATTGTTAGATGGATTTAGAAGCGATATCGTATATGGGCTCACTAGACAAGAGGAAGAGACTTATGACTAAGGATCTGTTTTTTGACACAGATTGCATCTCTTCTTTTCTATGGGTG
This sequence comes from Bacillota bacterium, assembly GCA_012839445.1. Taxonomy (GTDB): domain Bacteria; phylum Bacillota; class DTU030; order DUMP01; family DUMP01; genus DUNI01. The sequence goes on along the minus strand of DUNI01000132.1, from coordinate 2,675 downwards.
AAAAGAGAAGATATTTTAATCAAACTGTATCCAGCTGTATCCAGGAAAAATTGTGTTGCCCAAGCAAGTTTATATTGAACTGTCGCACCCAAGCATTCCACATATAAAACGAAAAATAGCTCAGTTATGTTCAAGCGGGGACATTACCACCCAAGAGATATTGACAAATACAGATGAATATAACCTTTACCATGACCTAGCAATTTCGCCGCCTAAGCACGAAAAACCAATAGGTAAAGGTGAAGCAGCAGCTATCGCTTTAGCAAAAACATACAATGGAATCCTTGCTAGTAATAATTTGAAGGACATATCCAAATACATACAACGATACCATTTACAGCATGTAACCACTGGAGATATCTTGGTTGCAGCATTAAAGGCCGGGTATATTGACGAAAATGATGGAAATCAGATTTGGAGTAATATGATTTCCAGACGAAGACTTTTACCGACCAGATCATTTTCGGATTACCTGAAGACGTTCTTTGCATCCTAATAACCGCTTCATTTCAATTCTATACTATATCGGCTTAATAAAGAGGCTCCCTGGCATCTATGCCCGGGGAGGCTCCTCTTGTTCATCGACCCTAATCTTGAGCAAGAGTACTGTTTTATCCTCTTCGATCATGTCATCAATCGAATCTTCATCCTGCAAATCATACATCCTTAGAGACTGCTCTCCCTGTCGATGTGCACCCAGTACCACCGTCTCCCCCGGCTCCAAACCAATCCGTTCGCTGTCAACAGCATACTCCCAGCCTGAAATTCCACTATCTATTAAGAATGCATCTAGCTCCATCGGTCCCATACTCACTCCAGGCGCATAAAGAAAGACGTACCTTCTTTCACCGGTATGGATAATTCCAATCCCCATGCTACCTTCACTAACCTTTTCCGGGCTTAACCCATAGGAAAGTTCAGCCAGCGGGGAAGGCTCTACCTTTTCCCCATCACGATAACCCTCCACCCAAATTTTGACCCAGCTCTTGTCTGCGCTTGGCAACATTAACCGGTAATCCCGTACCAGCCCCAGATTCAATTCCGAAAAAGTGGTTTGATAGCGCGAGTTCTCATTCGCCGATATGTAAGCTATCTTGTTACTCCGATCAGAACTACATCCCCCTAGAAAGCTAATTAAGATTAGCAGAACCAACACAAAAACCGGGAAAAACATTTTTCTTTTGCGCTCCATATTTACTCCCCTTTTCTAATTGGTCTTGATCCTAGTGATGCTAGCTCTGGCCTAAACCAGAGCTAGCATAGCGGCTTGATAAGCGTGGATATAGCAGGTATCAAACAACGGGACTTTAACATCCCCCTGGTTAACCAACAGTCCAATTTCCGTACAGCCCAAGATTACCGCTTGGGCTCCTTTTGTTGTCAGCTTGTTTATGACTTCAAGATATGTTTCCTTGGATTCAGGCCTAATAATCCCCAGGCAGAGTTCATCAAATATAATCCTGTCTATTTTTTCCCTGTCTTCTCGTTCCGGAATCACCACCTGGATCCCCTTGCTAATCAATCGGTTTATATAAAAATCCTCTTCCAGCGTAAATCTTGTTCCCAGTATCCCCACTCTACTAAAAGAGCTACTGATTATTTGCTCTGCTGTTACATCGGCTATATGTACAATAGGCACCGAAATATGGTTCTGGATTTCATCAGCAACTTTATGAATGGTATTGCTGCATATCGCCACAAAATCAGCGCCAGCCTTCTCTAAGCACATAGCTGCTTGGGACAAGGTATGGGCAATGGTGTCCCAGTCGCCGTTGGACTGGCACTTCTCTACCTCATGAAAATCCACACTATACAAAACGCATTTTGCTGAATGAAGTCCTCCCAGCTGATTTCTTATTGTAGTGTTAATAATTCTGTAGTACTCGCCGGTGCTCTCCCAGCTCATGCCACCGATTAAGCCAATTGTTTTTATCCAAAGCACCCCCCAAGTCTTTAAGCAATAATAATCATTGCTCTATTTTATTCGCTCAAAATGCCGCTTACTCCTGTCATGGCCGATTAAGAAACAACAGAAGCCTCCGAAGAGGCTCCTAATCGCCTTCCATTTTTTCTAGGTACCCGGTACCATCCTGGCCTCACATAATAACCTTTTACCTTTCCTACAAATCACGCTTCATAAAAATGCGTAGGGACAAAACATAAGAAAGCAAATACAAACCAACCACTGCTAATGTAACCCATAACCAAGTATTGGGCCCCAGTATACCTGAGAAAGCTAATATCTGGCTGTGGTTTTCGAGTTTATTTAGAGACCCCGCCACAACCACGGCAAAAACCAACACAAAAATTCGGACGGTCCCCTGGGCCCGAATGTAACCTTGGCGGAAATACAGCGGGAAAAACATTCCATTAAATATGAGCAAAGCATACAGTGGCACCAAAATAAGCAACAATATCTCCTGCACATTAGATAAGCCCAAGGAGACAAAACCCATCAACGACATTACCCCAACGCACACTACTGTAAAAACAATGCCCAAGACTCCCATCAGCAGCGCTGCCACATACTTACTACCCACAATATAGTTGGGCTTTAGCGGCAGGGAACGCAGAAAAGACAGGCCATGATTCTTCTCTTCAACTATATTGTGGGTAGTAAGTATGTGGCAGCGCTGCTGATGGGAGTCTTGGGCATTGTTTTTACAGTAGTGTGC
>DUNI01000131.1 GCA_012839445.1 Bacillota bacterium | reverse complement strand
TGGAATTTCGGCTAGATTATCAACGGGAAGCATATATTACATTACTAATCACTTTATTATTTATAATGGTTTGTAGTGTACCGGTATTAGCTGTCGAATCTTTAGTGACTCATTATGAAAGTTATACTTACGATTTTTGGGGAGCTCCGGTACCTGCTCCACATGCATATCTGCCATCACTAATGGTAACCGGTGTTCAGATGGGAACTGGTGTATTGGCAAACCCTCAAGATATAGTGGTTCTTGAAAACAGCACTTATATTCTAGATACCAGTAATAATAGAATTGTTGAGGTCGACGAAAATTGGCAGTTTATTAGAAGCATTAGTGAGTTTCAAAATGGTGATATTGTCGATAAATTCAATGAACCGCAAGGCTTATTTGTGACTGAGGATGGGTGGATCTATGTTGCAGATACGGCTAATGAACGTGTGGTTGTTTTAGATCAAGACGTTAACTTAATCGACATTATTTTATCGCCGCATGAAGATGCAAATTATTCATATATGTTTGAGGATAGATTTGTGTTCCGTCCACGTAAAATCGGAGTGGATCGAGTGGGACGGGTATACATTATTGCTCAGGATTTATATGATGGAATTATGGTAATGGATATCGATGGTTCTTTTCAGATAGGCCAAAGTGGCAAGACAGTTGCGCCTAAGTTGTTTATTACTTGTGGAGTATCAGGAGCAGTTCAATTCACTGTCGGGATGGAAAAGTCCAAAGTTGTGGTAGCAATAGATAAGAATCCCAGTGCTCCCATTTTCAATTTTGCCACTTACGGCATCGTAGGTGATGTACGCGAGATTGTCCCGGCCTTGTTACAGGAAATAGCCACGTCAAAGAATGAATAGCTTGATGTGGTACAAACAGAAAGGAGTGCATAACAATTGAAGTCTAAAGAAACAGCATTAGATGCGGCCTTGAATCAGGTCAAAGATGGTATGACAATCATGATTGGTGGGTTCCTAGGCCAGAATGCACCGCTGGCTTGTATTGATCGGTTGGTGGAGCGTGGGGTGAAGGATCTCACTTTGATCACGGCAGTAAACGCGTATGTAGGTGGCGGCTTTGGTATGGGGAAGCTAATTGAAAACAAGCAAATCAAGAAGTATATCGGTTCTCATATTGGGACTTGTCCAGCAGCAGTGGAACAGTATAAAAGTGGAGAACTGGAAGTAGAGTATTATCCCCAGGGTACAGTCATAGAGAAGATTCGGGCCGGTGGCGCTGGCCTCGGAGGAGTACTAACCCCTGTAGGTATAGGTACGTTAATGGAAGAAGGCAAGCAGAAGGTAGTAATCGACGGCAAGGAGTACTTGGTAGAAACAGCCATTAAAGCCGATGTAGCTATCATTAGGGGCTACAAAGCTGACAAAGTAGGAAACATCCTCTACCGTGGTACGCCAAATTCTAACCCTGTTATGGCTTTGGCAGCTGATTATGTTATTGCTGAAGTCGACTATGTAGTAGAGCCTGGGGAAATTGCACCGGATCGTGTTGGAACCCCTGGCATATTGGTGGATGCAGTAGTTCTTGGTTATGGTGAAGAGAAAACGCAGGAAATCTTTAAGAATCTATGGGTACGCGACAAAAAATTGGCGTAAAGGAGGAGGATAGAAAATGAATGCACGGGAACTTATTGCACGTAGGGCAGCTCAGGAATTTAAAGATGGCTTTGTTATGAACTTGGGCTTTGGAATTCCAGTATTGGCAGCTTCATATATTCCAGAAGGTGTCAATGTGATTCTGCAAGCCGAGAACGGTATTTTTGAATTTGAGGCAGTGACCAAAGTAGGCGAGCAGGATGCCTATATCGCTGATGCTGCTTGTCAACCTACAAAAATACTCCCTGGTGGCTGCACTGTGGATTTGGCTATGTCTTTTGCTATTATCCGTGGCGGTCATGTGGACGCTACTGTCTTAGGAGCCTTAGAAGTGGATCAAGAGGGTAACATTGCCAACTGGGCTTTACCGGCTGGGCCTGGCAAGTGGATGCCTGGCATGGGCGGGGCCATGGATCTCTTGGTTGGAGCAAAGAAAGTCATTTGCACGCTCCAGCACACGAATAAAAAAGGTGAATCCAAAATTCTGAAGAAGTGTGCGTTGCCACTTTCAGCTGCCAAAGCAGTCGACCTTATTATTACTGAACTTGCAGTTATGGAAGTGACACCCCAGGGCTTAGTATTAAAGGAAGTTGCTCCTGGAGTTGCCGTGGATGAAGTAAAGGCAGTAACTGAAGCCGATCTTATTGTTCCGGATTCAGTACCAGAGATGGTTCTGTAGAGTATCTTCATTGTTAGGGCTGTCCCAAGAAGTCTTGGGCTACAGCCCTACTTTGATTAAGCCTTAATTAGATTGGTTTTGTTTCCCCTCCCTCCCTAAAACGTTTAGTTTTTCAAAAAAACTGTGGTACAATATGGGAAGATAGTCGAATGGTGGCAAGGGGTGGCAATATGCGAGTAGTCGGAGGCTTAAAACGAGGCTTTAAACTTGCATGCCCTGGGGGAAAGCGAGTTCGTCCTACAGCGGACCGAGTGCGGGAGGCAGCATTTAATATTCTGACTCCGTATCTCATAGAAGCGTTAGTTCTGGATCTTTTGGCCGGAACCGGGGCTTTGGGCATTGAAGCCTTAAGCCGTGGTGCCAAGAGAGCCACTTTTGTAGATAGCCACCACCAGAGCATAGCTGCCATCCGGCAAAATTTGGCTCATTGTGATTTTACCCATAAGAGTACAATAATAAAGAAGGATGCCCTTGCTTTTTTAAGAGAGAATGCCGATACTTTAACAGAGCCCTTTGATTTAGTATTTGTGGATCCGCCTTATGCTTGGGGAAAAACACCGGAGTTGCTGGGTCTTATTGGCCCCTCTGTTTTGGCTTCAGCAGGGTTGGTGTTGGTGGAACATGCATTTGGTGACAAGTTGCCGGTTACCGTGGGACAGCTCAGTCAAACCGACTGTCGCCGTTATGGTGATACCGAGCTAGTATTTTATCAACTGTTGTGTTAGATATACAGATACAGTTTTTGTACTCTTAGTAGCCACCAGACTGTTGAAAGGAAGGTCACGATGATAATTGCTATTTATCCAGGTAGCTTTGACCCTGTTACTAATGGTCATTTGGATATAATACACCGCTCTTCTCGTTTATTCGATAAGGTTATTGTATCTGTAGGCCGACAGGTTTCTAAGGTGCCGCTTTTTTCTGCTTCCGAGCGGGTAGAAATGTTACAGGCAGTAACAGCAGATTTACCGAACGTAGAGGTGGAGAGCTTCGACGGACTCCTGGCGCATTATGTAAGAGAGCGGGAAGCTAATGTTGTGGTTCGGGGACTGCGTGCAATATCCGATTTCGACTATGAGTTTCAGCTGGCACTGGCTATAAAAAAGCTAGATGAAAATATTGAAACGTTGTTCATGATGACCAATTCCGAATACAGTTTTCTTAGCTCCAGTATCGTAAAAGAAATTGCCAGTTACGGGGGCTGCGTACAAGGTTTGGTACCACCGTATGTAGCTGAGAAGCTCCGTTATCGATATCAGAAAAACAACTAAGCTTTTAATGTTGGGGAGGGGAAACCACTATGGATATCTTCGATTTGTTAGACCAGTTTGAGCAAATGCTGGAACAGGCACCTCGCATACCGCTAACAGGGAAATTGGTTATGGCCGAAGATGAATTAATTGAGTTTGTTGAACACCTGCGACAAGGATTGCCGGAGGATATTCAGCAAGCCCGTTGGCTGACTAAAGAACGCCAGCGTTATCTTCAAGAGGCCGAGGAAGAGGCAAAGAAGATTACCGAGCAGTCTAAGACATACGCCACAAAGTTGGTTGATGAGCATGAAATCAGTAAACAGGCGCAACAAAAGGCCCAGGAGATTCTCGCTCAAGCTCAAAAAACTGCGCGAGAGATCCGTGCCGGGGCCAATGAATATGCTGAAGGGGTGCTGGGTCGGTTGGAAGAGTATATGACTGCGGCACTAAGTAGTATTCACCAAGGCCGGGAGGTACTAAAGCCTAAAGAATAATACCCTTACTGCCAAGAACGAAAATAGATTATCCAGAACTCTAGAAATAATTTCGCCGTAAACTTGTGTAAATAGCATTAATAATCCCTAACCCCAGCATAATAAGCAAAGGATAAAGGCCCAAATGCAGAAGGCGCCACCGCCAATAAGAAAGTGCTGTTGCGGTACTGCCGGCAGCAAAAGCCGGCACAGTAGGTGCCGATACTGTCTTCATCAAGTACGGCAGCAAAAAGTAAGCGGCTAGGCCGGACAGAGCAGCGTGTAGTACACGAGCTAAGATATAAGGTATCATGCGGATGTCTGTTTCATTGACCATAGCAGCCACCTGAAAGTGTACCGATAGCCCGCTCCAGCCAATTATGGCTGTGACTACTATAATTCGTTCACTAAGTGGCAGCAAATTGTTAGCGGCATCTACTGCTCTGGCTGCGTGGTCACTGCCAATAGTTATTTCAAAAAAACCGCTGATTAAAGACGGTGCCAGGCCTTGGCTAAGGCCACAAGCAGATAGCAGTTGACCGCATAGACGGCCTAGAAAAGGTGTAACCCCCATAACGGTAGCCATTTGAATCATAACCGAAAAGAGAATGATAAATCCGCCCACAGTGAGCAAAGTGTTTACCGCTTCCCTAATGGCATCACCCAGTAATCGCCCGAAAGGGCGCCCATCTTCTACCCGCGCTCTATATAGGGCCTTTAGAGCTCGGACCAACATGTTGCCCTTACCCCCATCCAGTTGAAAACTGCTCTGGCCATGGGGGGCATAAAATCTTAAAATCAAACCAGTTAATAGAGCGGCGATATAATGAGTCACAGTGATGATATTGCCTGCTTCTACCAGACCAAACATGCCTACGCCCACGGCTCCTATCATAAATAAAGGATCGGCGGTGTTGGTGAAACTTACTAGCCGCTCAGCTTCTGTTTGGGTACATAAATTCTGCTTTCTAAGCTTGGCCGTGAGCACAGCACCGATGGGATAGCCAGAGGCTAGTCCCATGGCCAGAACAAAAGAGCCGGCTCCTGGCACGTTAAACAACGGCCGCATGAACGGCTCCAATAACACACCCATGAAATGCACCACGCCTAGCCCCATTAAAATCTCAGCGCCAATAAAAAAAGGTAATAGAGCAGGAAAAACAATCTCGAACCAAACCTTGAGGCCGTGTACAGCGGCCTCAAATGCTTTATCAGGAAACCGAATCATAGCTAAGGTGAGCCACATGGCAACAGCAGCTCCTAAGTATGTTATTAGATACTTTCTTAGTCGCCGTGGAATTCGCATCTTATCGGCCCCTTTCAGCGGTGGCTTTCTGCTAGATTATATTGACCGCTGGCGGGCAATATGCTTAGGTTAGTTCGGGAACTGGTAACTTCATAACTAGGCATTATTCCCTTGTGGTGTAATCATGAGCGTTATGGATGTTCTTTTATGAAGGATATCAACAAATTGCGTAGAAAGAATGTAGTAGTTTAACTACTGAATAACTTCAGACACCGGTAGTATGGGCATGGCAATTGTTTCCTGATTTAGGGCTAGGAGACCCAGAAGACTTATCGCAGAACGTGCTAAGGGCACAACAGTGAATATCTGGAGGTACCGACATGGCGCGTTTCGAAAAAGGAGAACTTTTTCGCTTAGTTTCTGAGGCGGTACGGATTCGTAACGCCTATTTATTCGACTCTTTTTTGGCCGTACATACATCTTTGGTGGAACCTTTGCCACACCAGATTACCGCTGTTTATGAAGAAATGTTGCCGCGGCAGCCACTGCGTTTTCTGCTGGCTGATGACCCCGGCGCCGGTAAAACTATTATGACCGGGCTCTTAATAAAAGAGCTTATGCTGCGTGGGGATCTTAACCGGTGTCTCATTGTCTGTCCCGGCAATTTAGTCGAACAATGGCAAGATGAGCTTAACCAGCGCTTTCATTTGTCGTTCGAGATTCTTACCAACCAACGTATTGAGACTGCCAGTACTGGCAATGCCTTCTTGGAAATACCACTTTGTATTGCTCGTTTGGACAAGCTAGCCCGAGACCAGGAGCTCCAAGAGAAACTAAAGCAGGCGGACTGGGACTTGGTAGTGTGCGATGAAGCTCACAAAATGTCGGCCAGCTACTTTGGCGGCCAGGTGAAATATACCAAGCGTCACCGCTTAGGACAACTACTTTCTCGCTTAACCAGGCATTTTTTGTTGCTGACGGCTACACCGCATAATGGCAAAGAAGAGGACTTCCAACTTTTCATGTCGCTTTTAGATAATGATCGGTTTGAAGGCCGTTTTCGTGACGGAGTACATACGGTGGATGTTTCTGATTTGATGCGCCGGCTAGTAAAAGAAGAACTGTATCGCCTTGACGGCACCCCTTTGTTCCCTGAGCGACTGGCATACACTGTCACTTATACTTTATCTTTAGAAGAAGCGACGCTTTATAAAGCTGTAACTGACTATGTGAAAGAAGAGTTTAACCGCGCTGACGCCTTAGAAAATGAGGGGCGTCGGGGCACAGTGGGCTTTGCTCTTACAATCTTGCAGCGTCGCCTGGCTTCTTCCCCTGAAGCTATCTACCGATCACTAAAGAGTCGGCGTCAACGGCTGGAGTCACGTCTGTCTGAAACGGAGTTTTTTCAGTGGAACACTCCTTATGCTACTGGTATGCAGCTGATTTTTACCGACGATGATTGGGACGATCTGGAAGAGGCCCCGGAGGCAGAAGTGGAGAGTATCGAAGCTGCTGTGCTGGATCAGGCTACAGCTGCCCGCACCATAGCCGAATTAGAAGCAGAGATAAGCACTTTAAGACAGCTGGAGAGACAGGCTCACCAGCTGCTTGTTAGCGGCACCGACCGCAAGTGGGAAGAGCTATCTAGCCTTCTACAAAGCAGAGCCATGGTTACCTCCCAGGGGGAACGACGCAAACTGGTGATTTTTACCGAACACCGCGCCACTCTAGACTACCTAGCCCAACGGATACGAACCCTGCTCGGTCGCTGGGAAGCGGTGGTTACTATCCACGGCGGCCTAAGCCGGAAGCAGCGACGACTAGCCCAAGAAACCTTCATCCAAGACAAAGAGGCTTACATACTGGTGGCCACCGATGCTGCCGGCGAAGGCATCAATTTACAACAGGCTAACCTGATGGTGAACTATGATCTACCTTGGAACCCAAATCGTATCGAACAGCGCTTTGGTCGTATTCACCGCATCGGACAAAAAGAAGTTTGCCATCTTTGGAATCTAGTGGCTGCAGAAACCCGCGAAGGCCAAGTTTATCAGCGCTTGCTAGAGAAACTAGAGGAAGCCAGAACAGCTTTGGGCGGACGAGTATTCGACGTTCTCGGGAGAATTACATTTGATGATCGTCCCTTAAAGAACTTGCTCCTAGAAGCGATCCGCTACGGAGAACAGCCCCAGGTACAGACCCGGCTTTACCAAGCTGTGGATAATGCGTTCGACCGACAACGCCTGAGCCAGTTACTAGAGGAGCGAGCTTTAGTACGAAATGCAATCGAACCTACTCGCGTTGCCAAAATCCGTACCCAAATGGAGCGCAGCCAAGCCCGTCGGTTGCAGCCTCATTTTATTGCTTCTTTTTTCCGGCAGGCTTTTTCGTTATTGGGCGGGACTATTTATGAGCGCGAGCCCAAACGTTATGAGATCACACATGTTCCGACTGTCATCCGCCGTCGAGGTTCGGCAGGGCAAAGACAAACGGTGTTACCCCGTTACCAGAGAATTACTTTCAATCAAGAGTTGATGACTGTTCCAGGAAAACCGGAAGCAGTTTTTGTTTGTCCCGGGCATCCCTTATTGGATGCCACCTTAGATATCATCTTGGAACGCTATGGTGATTTGCTCCAAGAAGGGGTATTGCTGTTGGACCCAGCTGATTACAGGCAAGATGTACGGTTCTTATGCTATATTCAGCATAGCATCACAGATGGCCAGAGTAATAACACTGATTCCTGCCAGGTAATTTCTAAGCAGTTGCAGTTTGTGGAAGTGGATAGCATGGGTCGGGTTAGGGAAGTAGGTCCGGCACCGCATTTGGATTATCGTGCTCTCACGGCTTCGGAGCAAAAATTGCTTACGCCTAAGCTAGAGCGTCATCGGTCCAACCAAAACGTATGGAGCCAGGCTTTGAGCTATGCTGAGGAACACTTAGTGCCTTGGCATTCTCGTGCGGTGCAGGAACAACGGGAGGATCAAGTCCTTAAAGTCATGGCTGCCGTCAAGAACCATCTTACCAAAGAAATCAACTATTGGGATCACCGGGCAGCTGATCTTAAGGCCCAAGAGGTAGCAGGCTCAAGGACTCGTATCAGTTGGGTTAAGGCGGCCCAACGAGCAGAGAAACTTACAGCTCGTCTTAAGATACGCATGAAGGAGCTGGAGCAGAGCTGTAAGTTGCTCTGCTCGTTGGGCCGCCTTAACCCAACTGATACGAGTCCTTGAGCCTGCTACCTCTTGGGCCTTAAGATCAGCTGCCCGGTGATCCC
>DUNI01000130.1 GCA_012839445.1 Bacillota bacterium | reverse complement strand
AGACGGAGGCATGTCCTTTAGAACAGCTCACCAGGTGGTGGGGGCGGCGGTGGCCGACTTGTACGATAAGGGTTTAGGACAAAAGGAATTTACTTATGAACGGCTAAACAGCTGGTGTAAGCAAATTACCGGAGCTTCGCTACCTGTAAGTAAGGCTCAAGTTGAGCAAGCCTTAGATAATAAAGTGGGGGTGGAGCGTCGGAAGTCGTTAGGTGGAACGGCTCCAACTGAGGTCAGGCGGATGATAGCCGATCAAAGAGCCCGGGCAGACAAGCTTAATACAGCTCTGAACAAATTAGTGGATCAGTGGCAACAAGCCGATCTCCAGCTCAAGCAGGAATCAGAACAACTGATGCCCTAGTTAACCCTGGATGTGGAAAATGTTCAACAAAACAGCAGAAGGAGAGTTGAGTAATGAAACGAACGGTTCGGGTTTTGACAGCAGCTATTTTATGTCTAACACTGCTTTCCATTGTAGTTACCGGTTGTACATCCGGTACCACTAAGGAAGAAGGAAAAGAACTGGTAGTTGCTATCGGCACCGATGTATCTACTTTTGATCCTCACTTTACCACTGACTCTGCCACTGAAGTTATTAACAAAAACCTATACAATAATCTGGTGCGGTTCAACCAGGAGATGGAATTGATTCCTGACTTAGCTACCAACTGGGAATTGGATCCCGATGATGGAGTTACCTGGACGTTTGAACTGCGCCAAGGGGTAAAATTCCATGACGGGACTGATTTTAACGCTGAAGCAGTGAAGGCATGCCTAGAACGGGTAGTAGACAAGGATACAGGCTCCCCCCGTCGTTCGGTGCTGGAAATGATCGAGTCGGTGGAAGCTGTGGATGAATATACAGTGAAGATCGTAACCGGTTATCCCTGCGGTTCGTTCTTACGTCAGCTGGCACACCCGGTGGCGGCTATGATCAGCCCCACTGCCATTGAGAAATATGGTAAAGATCTGGCTCGTAATCCGGTAGGGACAGGGCCATTGAAATTGGTGGAGTGGTCCAGCGGTGAGAAGATAGTGATGGAAGGCAACGCCGATTATTATGACGGTGCTCCCAAGGTAGATAAAGTGGTGTTTCGCATTGTACCGGAGGATGCCACCAGGGCCATGCTGATCGAATCCGGCCAAGCGGATGTAGCTATGAGACTGCCTATTACTGAACTGGAACGGCTGCGCAGCAATCAGGACCTTACCTTTATTGAAACGCCGACTTTAATGACTATGTACGTGGCGCTAAATAACCAAAAAGGTGCCTTAGCGGATCCGCGGGTAAGACAAGCCATGAATTATGCTGTGGACAAAGAACTCATCATCAAGGATATTGTCGGAGATCTGGCTATATTGGCCGATGCTCCGATTTCGCCGGCCACCTGGGGCCATGCCGAGATCGGTGCCTATCCCTATGATCCGGAAAAAGCCAAGACCTTGCTTGAGGAAGCCGGTTACGGCGATGGCCTGGAACTAGAACTATGGACCCCGGTGGGGCGCTACTTAATGGATCAGCAAGTATCGGTTAATCTACAAGCTCAATTGGCGGAAGTTGGTATCGACATGAAAATTAGGCAATGGGAATTCCAGGCGCTGATGTCGGAAGTGAAAAAGGGAGAATTCGATATGGTGCTGCTGGGCTGGAGCCCATCCACCGGCGACGCCGATCAGGGCTTGTTTCCAGTATTTGAATCTTCCCAGTGGCCTCCTGGTTCTAACCGGGCTCACTACAAAAATGAGCAGGTAGACCAGTGGCTAAAACAGGCCAAAGTAGAAGTGGTTCCTGAGGAAAGATTAGCCCTTTATCAGAAAATCCAACAGACGGTTGTGGACGAAGCCGCCTGGTTGTTCTTGTACTATCCCAAGCAAGTAGTGGTGTGCCGGTCCAATGTCCAAGGAGTGGAAGTATTGCCCACAGAGCACATACTGCTGGGCCAAGTGAAGAAGTAAAGTAACAAAAGCAGGAGGCTAGCGAAGATGTTTGCATACGTGGTGCGTAAAATCTTACTCACGTTTGTGGTCTTACTTGGGGCTGCCACGTGTGCCTTTGTTCTGCTGCATCTCATTCCTGGGGACACCGCCGAAGCCTTGGCGGGACCCCAGGCTACAGTAGAAGATGTGGAGAATTTAAGGAAGAGCCTAAAACTGGATCAACCGCTTACAACCCAATACAGCCTATACATTACCAACTTACTCAAAGGTGAATTAGGACGTTCTTATCGGACCAACCGTCCGGTAATAGATGAAATAAAAGAGCGGTGGCCGGCTACATTGCAGTTGTCCGTCACCAGCCTGTTAGTAGCAGTTATTATAGGAGTGCCGGCAGGAGTTTTTGCGGCTACCAGAAGAGGGACCTGGGCTGATACGCTGTCCATGATAATGGCGTTTATAGGAGTTTCCATGCCTTCTTT
>DUNI01000129.1 GCA_012839445.1 Bacillota bacterium | reverse complement strand
CGAAGCCTTGGCGGGACCCCAGGCTACAGTAGAAGATGTGGAGAATTTAAGGAAGAGCCTAAAACTGGATCAACCGCTTACAACTCAATACAGCCTATACATTACCAACTTGCTCAAAGGTGAATTAGGACGTTCTTATCGGACCAACCGTCCAGTAATAGACGAAATAAAAGAGCGCTGGCCGGCTACATTGCAGTTGTCCATCACCAGCCTGTTAGTAGCAGTTATTATAGGAGTGCCGGCAGGAGTTTTTGCCGCCACCAGAAGAGGGACCTGGGCTGATACGCTGTCCATGATAATGGCGTTTATAGGAGTTTCCATGCCTTCTTTTTGGCTGGGGTTAGTGCTTATTCTGTTATTTTCGGTGAAACTTAAGCTCCTACCCTTTTATGGCCGGGAAGGCTTGCTTAGCTATGTGTTACCCAGCCTCACCTTAGGGCTGGGCGTGGCGGCGAACATAGCTAGGCTCACGCGGGCCAGCATGTTAGAGGTGCTGGGTCAGGATTATGTTCGCACTGCCCGCGGCAAGGGTCTGATGGAATCCAAAGTCATTTATGTGCATGCCTTACGCAATGCTGCTGTTCCCATCGTCACTATCATCGGGCTGCAGCTGGGCGTTCTATTGGGAGGGCAGGTAGTTACCGAGACCGTATTTTCTTGGCCCGGCATTGGACGCATGATAGTGGACGCCCTCTTGAACCGGGACTTGCTATTGGTACAGGGCGGTATTTTGATTTTAGCTTTTACTTTTGCCATGACAAACCTACTGACTGATATCTCTTATGCCATCTTAGATCCACGGATTAGGTTTTGACGGTTACTGCCGGGAGGGTGAAATCGGGTGACACAACTAAGGCAATTTCTTAAGAACCCATCGGCGCTGATAGGAGTTCTTATTCTAAGCTCTTTGATATTAATTAGTATATTTGGACCAATGATAGTTCCGTATTCGCCCTACAAGCAAAATACAGCCATACAACTAACCGGACCCACCCGTGAACACTGGTTGGGTACCGATGAGTTTGGACGCGATGTACTAAGTAGGCTTATTGTGGGCTCGCGCTATTCGCTTTCCGCCGGTTTCGTTTCGGTAGGAGTGGGACTGGTAGGGGGGTTAATGCTGGGGGCCCCGGCCGGCTATTACGGTGGCATCATAGATAAGATAGTCATGCTTTTTTGCGACATAATGTTGGCTTTTCCCGGCGTGTTACTATCCATGGCTATCGTAATGGTAATGGGGCCGGGGATCTACACCCCCATGCTGGCCGTGGGTATCAGTTCTATTCCTACCTTTGCCCGCCTTGTGCGGGCCCAGTTTCTTTCTCTTCGTTCGGCTCCTTATGTAGAGGCTGCCCGCTGTGCCGGAACCGGGGATGCTAAGATCATACGTAGACACCTACTGCCCAACTCTTTAGGACCGGTGGTTATCCAAGCTACCCTAAGAATGGGTTCGGCCATCTTGACAGCGGCTACCCTTAGTTTTCTGGGGCAGGGAGCGCAGCCGCCTGATCCGGAGTGGGGAGCGATGCTAAACACGGCCCGTCCTTATTTTTGGACGGCACCTTATCTGGCCATCTTTCCCGGATTGGCCATCACCATTACCGTAATTGCCATTAATTTGGTAGGAGATGCCCTGCGGGATTATCTCGATCCCAGGTTGCGCCGGCAGTGAACAGAAAAAGGTGAGTAAATATGCGTGAAATCCATGTTTCTAAAATCACGAAACAAGTTCGCGATCTGTTTATCTCAGCTAATTATGTTATCGGCCCCGACGTTCTGAACGCGTTACGACAATGCCAAGAGACAGAACCATCGGAGTTGGGGCAGATGGTGTTGGATCAGATAATCAAAAATGATTGCTTGGCAGCGGACGAACAAATGCCCATCTGCCAGGATACCGGCCTGGCCGTATTGTTTGTAGAGTACGGCCAAGATGTGCATGTGGTGGGTGGCAATTTCGAACAGGCGGTTGAGGAAGGGGTACGCCAGGCGTATACCGAAGGGTATCTGCGCAAATCGGTAGTGTCGGATCCACTGTTTGCCCGCACAAATAGCGGCGACAATACGCCGGCAGTTATTCACGTGCGGATAGTGCCGGGAGAAAATATACGATTCTTGGTGACTCCGAAAGGCT
>DUNI01000012.1 GCA_012839445.1 Bacillota bacterium | reverse complement strand
TATGATTACATCCGTGAGGCGCTAGTTGGTTGGACCGAACCGGTAGTGATCGCCAGTCGTTCCTATGACTATACCTATGAGGGTATGCAGTCTCGAGTGGATAAATCAATATAATCTCTTTTCAGTTGTCTTAAAGCTTTTTCTACTCGAGACTGCATGCCCTCATAGGTATAGTCATAGGAACGACTGGCGATCACTACCGGTTCGGTCCAACCAACTAGCGCCTCACGGATGTAATCATAGGTTTCATAAAGATCAGCTGTCTCAAGAAAGTTGATACCTTCCTCTAGCGCAGTACGAATAACCCTGGCACCATCGGCCAGGGTTAGATTAGCCTGCAAAGGGCCTATGGTAAGTGTACCCAAGCAAAGTCGGGAAACTACCAAGCCCGAGCGGCCTAACTTTCTATGCTCCATTGTTACTGCCTCCACGTAGTCTCATTTGCTGACTAAATAGGTGCGAACTAACTCTTCCAGTATCTCATCACGCTCAAGCTGACGGATCTGATTACGAGCATTCTTATGGTTAGTGATGTAAGCCGGATCGCCGGACAACAGGTATCCCACTAGCTGATTAATGGGATTATAACCCTTTTCCTGCAGGGCCTGATAGACTGCCCTGAGGACTGTTCGAGCCTCGGCCGCCTCGTCACGCAGAGAAAATTGGCGTGTTTCTTCCATTGCTTCTTTTTGCATACGGCCTCACTCCTTCAGCAAAATCCCCGTACTAAACTATATTCGGTTTATACAGATGATTTTCCTGCCAAAAGCGAGGCCTTCCTGCCTTTAATAAATACTTTTAAGTTTGTCTTTTGCAATCGTAGTGGCCGTAGACAAGGCCGCTTCTAACTTAGCTGGGTCCCTCCCACCGGCTTGAGCCATTTCCGGCCGGCCACCGCCACCACCACCGGCAACTTTGGCTGCCTCCTTTATAATATGACCGGCATGGAAACCTTGACCTACCAAATCACGGCTAACGTAAGCTAAGAAATTTACTTTGTCCTGACTGCGGCAACCCAATATGATTATCGCGCTTGGCATTCTTACTTTAAGGGTATCTACCACTTGACGCAAATCATCCATGGACTGAGCCTTTACAGGAGCAACTAGCAATTGACTGTTTCCTATTTGCTCAGCCTGATCCAGCAGTTCTAAAGCAGAGGTTTCCAGGAATTTTTGCCTCAGCCGCTCCAATTCCTTGTCTTTTTCTCTTAATTCCATCCGCAGTCCTTCTGCCTTAGTCAGAATATCGTCCATACTAGCTCCCAACAGTTCAGCCGTCTTTGCCAATAATAACTCTTGCTGGCGCCATAGGGACCAAGCCTCTAATCCAGTTACAGCTTCAATCCTACGCAAACCGGACCCTACACTGGTTTCACTCACAATGCGGCATAAACCAATTTCTCCTGTGCGACTAACATGGGTTCCTCCACACAATTCTAAGCTAAATGAACCTATTTGCACCACTCGTACCTGATCCTCATATTTTTCCTCAAATAGAGCCAGGGCACCTAAACCTTCAGCCTTATCACGTCCCATTACATTTATTTCCAGGGAAATATCAGCTAAGATGTAAGTGTTCACGAGTTTCTCAATTTCTTTCAGTTCTTCCATTGTCACTGGGCTAAAATGGGAGAAGTCGAACCGGAGTCGTTTTGATGTAACCAGCGAACCTGCCTGATGCACATGATCACCCAATACCTGACGCAATGCTTGGTGTAACAAATGTGTAGCTGTATGATGACGGGCTGTAGCTAGACGCCGCTCTTTGTCTACTTCTGCTTTCACTTTGTCTCCCACACTAACCTGGCCCTTCATCACCTGTCCCATATGAACCACAGCACCTGATACGGTTCGTCTCACATCCACAATCTTGATGTAGCCTTCATTTGTTCGGATAAAGCCATAATCCCCCACCTGACCGCCTGCCTGAGCGTAAAATGGGGTTCGGTTCAGAACCACTTGTACCGACATGCCGGCTGAAACTGTTGAAACAGAACGGCCATCCACAACTAAAGCCTGGATAGAAGCTTCATCTGTAACTAATGTCTCATAACCGATGAACTCAGTACTTAGGTGAGCAAATAGATCGTCTTCGTGATCTGTAACCCCCATGCCATCGTCCTGTTCACGGGCCAACCGCGCCCGTTCACGCTGGGCCTCCATTTCGGCTTCAAAACCAGCCTCGTCCACTTTAATATTCTGCTCGGCCAGAATTTCTCTAGTAAGATCCAAGGGGAAACCATAAGTGTCGTACAGGCGAAAGGCATCGTGACCTGTAAGAATCTTTTCATCATGCTTTTTAAGATCGGCTATCATATTGCTAAGAATATTAAGCCCGGTATCCAAGGTACTCAAAAAGCGTGTCTCTTCTTGTTCAATTACCTCTTGCACAAATGGTTCTTTTTCCACCAGTTCAGGGTAGGCTGGACGGCCAACCTTCATTACAACCGAGGCAACTTCACCCATAAACGGCCTTTGTATTCCCAGGAGACGCCCATAACGCACCGCTCTCCTGAGCAAACGTCTTAATACATAACCGCGACCTTCATTTGAAGGAAGAACATCATCGTTAATAAGATGAACAATGGCTCGAGTATGATCCGCAATGACCTTTAATGCCACATCAATTTCTTCAGACATACCATATTTTACACCAGCCGCTGTTTGGGCTGCTTGGATAATAGGAAAAAGTAGATCAGTCTCGAAGTTGTTGCTAACTCCCTGGAGCACAGAAGCTAGGCGTTCCAGCCCCATCCCTGTATCAATATTCTTTTTGGGAAGCGGAGTATAGTTTCCCTCTTCATCACGATCGAACTGAGTAAACACTAGATTCCAGATCTCCAAGTAGCGGTCACAATCGCAGCCTACTTTGCATGTGGGTAAACCACAGCCTCGCTCCGAGCCAAGGTCAATATAGATCTCTGAACACGGACCGCATGGACCAGGACCTATCTCCCAAAAATTTGTGTCTTTGCCTAGCCGAACAATACGTTCGGAAGGGATTCCGACAACATTATGCCAAATATCGTAGGCTTCATTATCATTCGTGTAGATAGATATCCATAGTCGCTCCTTAGGAAGTCCTAAATCTTCAGTTAGAAATTCCCACGACCAGGGAATAGCCTCCGACTTAAAATAGTCACCAAAAGAGAAGTTTCCCAGCATCTCAAAAAACGTTAAGTGACGAGCTGTGCGACCAACGTTCTCTAGATCACCGGTACGCACGCATTTTTGTGAGGTTGCTACCCGAAGTGCAGGAGGTGTAGCCTGCCCCGTGAAATAACGTTTAAAAGGTGCCATGCCAGCACCTATAAGAAGAAGGCTCGGATCGTGTTCCGGTACTAGAGAGGCACTGGGTAATACAAGATGTCCCTTACTTTCCATGAACTTAAAAAACCGACTTCTGATTTCATCACCACTAAGTTTTTCCACTGCCTTCATCCTTTCTTGAAGATCGCTAAACACAATAAACCCCCGTCGCAGGGACGAGGGATACACTCGTGGTACCACCCTGATTTGCTATTATATAGCCTCAGAAGGTGCTAATGCACAGGTGCGATAACGGTGCACTCCGGAAGCGCTCTTCACGCCCAGCTCAGGAACGGCCTTCCCCTTGGACTTCCCAGGAACTTTCCACCCTAGAGTTCCCTCGCTGAGAGAGAGACCAAAGGTACTTTTTCCTTCCTCGCTGTTTCCTCTTTGGACCCTATTATAAAACAGTCCCTAATTCCTGTCAACTTTTTCAAGTAAAAGCTGTCGACGAAAAAAAAGGAGAAATACTTTTAGTCCTGCCGTCAAAGGCACAGCTACAAGAACACCCACGATACCCGCCAATTGTCCCCCTACTAAGATAACAAAAATAACTGTCAGCGGATGTAACCCTACCCTTTCCCCAAGAATCTTGGGAGAAATAATGGTACTCTCCAGCTGATGGATCATAAGAAATAGAACAGCCACATAGAAGGCTTTGAGAGGAGATTCCAGTAAGGCAATAATAACTGCAGGTAGCGCTCCTATGACTGGTCCAAAATAGGGGATAATGTCGAACACCCCAGCCACAATACCGATAAGCAAGGCAAAGTCGATACGCAACAAGGTCAGTCCAATAAAAGAAAGAACGCCTACAATAAGCGACACCAATAGGTGCCCACGGATAAAACCGCCTAAAACAGCATCCAGTTCCCGTAATAGGTGTCCAATATCTTTGCTTGCGCTGGCAGGAAGCAACGCAAAGAAAGTATTTTTTATAAGAGCCAGATCACGTAGCATGTAAAAAGATAGAATCGGGGCAATTACAATGGCCAAAGCATGGGAAAATAATGATACTATGAATTCTGCCACTGATCGGATATGCCTCAAAAGAGTATCTTCCACTCGAACAATAGTCTCATCTACTACCTTTCGTAAGCTAACCGGTAAGGTGCAATGAGAATAAAAGCGCTGCATTTGATTTAACCGCATGCTAGCCTCTTTGGTGTAAGTAGGTATCATGTCGGCAAAAGCATCCAATTCAGTAATGGTTAGTGGCAAAACTCCTACCACAAATAGTACCAACAACGCTGCCAGAACAATGTACAAGAACAAAATAGCACCTACGCGGTTTACACCTCGGCGTTCTAAGTGATTAACCAAAGGAGCCAAAAGATACGCTAAAATCAAGGCATAAACAAAAGGCACTACAGCTGTGCGCACTACAAAAAGAAAAAGGCCTACAAACAGCAGGCCTAAAGGAAAAAGTAGTCGGGTGTGCCACAACCAACTGAACATACTAGTCTCTAACCAGCCTGCGCCACATATCTTCCATTACTGACTTTGCCCTACCTATTTTTTGATGGGTCTGAATAATTCTTCCTTTAGTCTCTGGTTTAAGATTTGGATATGAAACTAGTCCAAACAATCCCCCCAAAATTCCACCCACCAGCAAACCACTCCAAAACTTGCTACGTCGCATAATTCTAGCCTCCTCTAGCTGCTGATGATGGTATCATCCCAAGCCAACAGCGAGCCGTCGTCTTGGACTTCGTAGACCAAAAAGCCTTCTTCAGTAGGCGTAAACTCTAAGTAACAGTTGCGGCAGTAGTATTGATTTGCGCCTACTCTACCTACATGACCCTCACCGCACACAGGACAAGACCAAGAAGTGGTCACTGTCTCCCCTCCTTGTGTAGGGTTTCTGAATCTATTATGTCCCGCATCCGGCCATTCCAAACAAAAGTAGGGACCTAGTTGCTAGTACAACCGGTCCCTATCTAACAATGGTGCCCCCGCCCAAAACTTCCTCACCATAATAAAACACCGCTGCCTGGCCTGGAGCCGGTGCCCGGGCGGGCTGATGAAACTTAATCATGGCAGCAAAATCATTTTTAGGAAACACCCTAGCCTGGTATTTAAGGCCGCGGTAGCGCACTCGAACAGTAGCATCTATAGCATCCTTTGGTGGTGAAATACTAACCCAGTTAACTCTTTCCAACCGGATTTGTGAACGCAACAACTCTTTTTCCTCGCCTAGAATAACCACATTCCGCTTGGCGTCAATATCAACTACGTACAGTCGTCTAGAAGCCGCAATTCCTAAGTGCCGACGCTGGCCAATAGTATAAAATGGCAATCCTTTATGCTTACCAAGAACTCGTCCCTGTAAGTCAAGAAAGAAACCTGGCTTTATCGCTGCCGGTATACGCTTTTTCAAGAAACCGCGGTAATCATCATCAGGTATAAAACATATTTCTTGGCTATCCTCTTTTTGCGCCACTGACAAGTTAAACTTAGTTGCTATTTCTCTAGTTTCTTCTTTGGTCGTCTGCCCTAACGGAAGCAATGTACGAGCCAGCTGCCTCTGACTAAGATTATAGAGAGCATAACTTTGATCTTTGTGCTTGTCCACAGCTTCCATTAGGACATACCGCTGACGCTCAGCATCTTGTCTTATGCGTGCATAATGTCCGGTAGCTATATAATCAGCACCTAAGGCCATTGCCTTTGCTAACAAAGCCTTGAATTTAAGTTGCGTGTTACAAACAATGCAAGGATTTGGCGTACGTCCCAAAGCATATTCTTGGCAAAAGTAATCTACTACTTGGCGTTGGAACATTTCCTGCATGTTAATGACATAAAATGGTATATTAAGTTTATATGCCACTGACTTAGCATCTTCCACCGCGCTTACAGAGCATCTGCCGCAACTAGACTCTTCCCCAAGAGAGTTTTCTTCGGATTGTACCCCCATCTGCATAGTAATACCAATTACGTCGTACCCTTGTTCTTTTAGAAGCGCCGCTGCTACCGATGAGTCTACACCACCGCTCATAGCCGCCACTACACGCTGGCGTACCATATGATTCACCCACTAACTTTTTGCTTTTTGTGATAATCATCGATCGCTGCATGTAGAGCATCAGCTGCCAAATTAGAACAATGCATTTTTTGGCATGGCAAGCCACCTAGCGCTTCCGCCACTGTCTTATTACTAATTTCTTTGGCCTCTTGAAGTGTCTTACCTATAACAAGCTCAGTCACCATGCTAGAAGTAGCAATAGCTGCTCCACAACCGAAGGTCTTAAACTTGATATCTTCGATTCGATCATCCTTAATTCTTAAAAATATTTTCATCACGTCTCCGCAAACAGTGTTACCTACTTCCCCCACGCCATCTGGGTTTTCTATTTCTCCCACATTGCGCGGATGCGTGAAATGATCCATGACCTTCTCACTGTACATGACTTAACCCTCCCTTAGGTGCCAATGGCGACATGGACCGTAGGCGCTTAACAATGTTTGGTAAAACCGATAGCAAATAATCAATATCTTCCTTGGTATTCTCTCGGCCTATGGTAAGGCGCAAAGAGCCATGAGCCACTTCATGCGGAAGCCCTATCGCCATAAGCACATGTGAAGGCTCCAACGAGCCGGACGTACAGGCGCTACCACTTGAAGCTGCAATACCGGCCAAATCTAAACTAAGCAATAAGGATTCGCCTTCTATATACTCGAACGAGAAATTAGTGTTTCCCGGTAGACGCAATGAGCGATGGCCATTAAGCCGCACGTGATCAATAGAGCTAAGTACCCCATCGATCAAGTATTCCCGGAGCTCAGTAAGATGTGTCTGCCGCTCTGCAAGCTCTAGCCGAGCTAGCTCGGCAGCTTTGCCTAATCCCACAATACCAGGAACATTTTCTGTACCTGCTCTGAGTTTGCGCTCTTGGGCACCACCATGGAGCAAAGGCTTGATTCTAGTACCACGCCGTACATATAAAGCACCTACACCTTTGGGACCATATATTTTGTGGCCGGACAAACTAAGAAGATCTATATCCAGCTGTTTCACATCAATGGGCAAATTCCCCACAGCTTGGACTGCATCAGTATGGAACAATGCTCCGTGCTCTTTAGTAATTTGTGCCAGTTCGGCGATGGGTTCAATGGTACCAATTTCATTGTTAGCAAACATTATGCTTACCAAGACAGTTCCCTCGGTGAAAGCTTCCTTCAAGGTTTCAGGATTCACCAAACCTTCTGTATTAACCGGCAGGTACGTGACTTTATAGCCTTTCCTTTCTAATGCCTCTGCCGTATGCAAGATAGCATGATGTTCAATCTTAGATGTTATTATGTGTGCCCCACGTTGATCTAAAGCATCTGTTACACCTGAAAGTGCAAAGTTGTCTGCTTCTGTTCCGCTGCCGGTAAAAATAATTTCGGATGGATCAGCATTAATTAGCACCGCCACTTGCGCCCGGGCATTTTCAATGGCAGCTTTGGCTTCCCGACCCCAGCTATAAATACTGGAAGGGTTACCGAATTGATCCTGCAAATAAGGTAACATTGTCTGTAAGACTTCAGGATGCACAGCTGTGGTCGCAGCGTGATCTAAGTACACGCGACGCATTAGACCTTTCTCCTTTCAGTTTCAAATATAGTATCAGCACTCTCTGTCTCCGGTATCGGATATTGGACTAAGCTTTTTCTCCTCTGCCATTAAGTCTGCCAGCGTAATGCTGTCAAGGACTTGGGCCATGCTGTCACGTAGACGCTGCCATAACAAACGCTCTACGCAAGATTCGGCACAGTCACAGATTTCAGTGTCTGGGAGATCCACTACACATTGCACTGGGCCAATAGGTCCCTCTAGCACACGGATAATGTCACCTGCAGTGATAACCGCCGGCTTCTTAGCCAACAAATAACCGCCCTGAGCACCACGAACACTGCGAACCAAGCCAGCTTTTCGCAGTTCGCTCACCAACTGTTCTAAATACGCTTCTGAGAGACTCTCGGTTTTCGCCACTTCTTTCAACGGAATCGGACCTTCACCGTAACGCCGAGCTAACGCCAGCATCGCCCGCATTCCATAACGTCCTTTGGTGGATAGCTTCACAATCCTCTCCCCTTAATCCCTAGTAATTCACTAGGATTGCTTGTATTTAAGATAGCACAGGCCCAACGGCATGTCAAGGAAAATCTTAACCTTTTTTTTCGCCCCACCAACGCTGCAGTCGCGCCTTTATCTCTTTTTCGATACCGTTATCCGTGGGCTCATAATATTTCTTCCCAGAAGCCTGAGGGGGGCGATAATCTTGCGGTGCAAAGTTGCCCGGATGATCATGCGGATACACATAGTCTATGCCAATTCCGAGATCCTTCGCTCCTTGAAAAGCTGCGCTTCTAAGATGCAAAGGAACCGGCTCAACCGGTAGCTTGTCCAGATGAGCTAAGGCCTTATTCAAAGCTATATAGCTTGCATTACTCTTAGGTGCTGAGGCCACATAAACAGTAGCTTGTGCCAATGGAATCCGTCCTTCAGGCAAACCGATTAATTCTAACGCTTGGGCAGCTGCTACTGCTAACTTTAGTGCTTCAGGATCTGCATTTCCAACATCTTCAGCAGCAGCAATGATCAAACGCCGGGCAATGAACCGCGGATCCTCTCCCGCTTTTAGCATGCGTGCCAGCCAATATAAGGCCGCATCAGGATCACAGCCACGTAGACTCTTTATGTAAGCTGAGACTGTATCGTAATGATAATCGCCGGCAGCATCATAAGGCAATGTCTTTCGAGCCACTTGTTGTACCAGATCAAGATTAATAACTTTGGTGGTACTTGATAAAGCATGGGCCGCTTGTTCCAGTGTGTTAAGTGCAGCCCTGGCATCGCCGGAGGAGAGAATTGCAATTGCTTCGGCTGCCTGATCTGTTAGCGACAGCTTTAAACTTCCCAGTCCTCGTTCTTTATCAGTCAGTGCATTTCCTAAAATAACCTTGATAGCCTCTTTTGTCAGTGGCTTTAACTGGACAACCTGGCAACGGGAAAGAAGTGGTGCTGTTAAATTATAATACGGGTTCTCTGTAGTAGCTCCGAGGAGGATAAGGAGCCCTTCTTCCACGTGTGGGAGAAGGGCATCTTGTTGAGTTCTATTGAAACGATGAATTTCGTCTAAAAACAGTATCGTTCGCTGCCCAAAAGACTGCAGGCGGTTTTTGGCTTCTTGGACCGCTTGTCGTACTTGAACCACACCGGCTGAGACAGCACTCAAGGGGTAGAAGTGTGCCCGAGTCTCTCTAGCCAGCAAACGTGCCAACGTAGTCTTGCCACAGCCTGGTGGTCCCCACAAAATAAGCGAAACCATATAGCCTCCATCTACCGCCCTCCTAAGAGGCATTCCAGAGCCAAGGACTTCTTCTTGACCAACGAACTCAGACAAAGTTTGAGGGCGCATCCGCTCCGCTAATGGGGCACTCTTTTTCCTAATTGGTTCAAATAAGTCTCCTGTCATCTGGCCTCACCTTTAAAAATATTTTTGACTGCGTCAAGAAGACGGTCTGCTCCGGTCCGGTCTACGTCTTTATGCGTAACAAGCCTAACGGTGAAAGGTCCAAAATCAGTAGCTAAAATATCTTCATCTTCCAGTCGTTGCAGTAACTGCTTTGCTGTTAACCCGCTCTTTTCAACATTCATTAACACTATGTTAGTCTCAGGCAACACTACATCTACTTCCGGTAATTCAGCCAAACCTTCAGCTAAGTATTGTGCCAAAGCATGATCTTCGGGTAAACGCCTAATCATTTGCTCTAAAGCAACAATGCCCGCAGCAGCCAATATCCCTGCTTGTCTCATCCCGCCTCCTAGGCGTTTGCGCCATTTCCGGGCCTTGTCTATCCATTCTTTTCGGCCAACAATTACCGAACCCACAGGGGCACAGAGACCTTTGGACAAACAAAAGGAGATCGAGTCAGCATAAGAAGCAATCTCCTTAGCTGTAGTTCCCGAAGCAACAGCTGCATTAAATATACGAGCGCCATCTAGGTGTATAGGTATTGCATGTTTTCTTGCTATAGTAGCCAAAGCTGCCATGTTCGAAAGCGGAATAACTGCCCCACCGGCTCGATTATGAGTGTTCTCCAATGCAATGAGCCCTGTGGACGGAAAGTGAATATCATCGGAACGAATGGCTGCCTCTACTTTGGACGGGTTCATGGCTCCTCGCTTTCCTGGAATTGTGCGCATTTGCACACCGCCGATAAGTGCCGCCCCTGCCGCTTCATAGTAGAATATATGACTCTCGCTTTCTAAGATTACTTCCTGCCCTGGCAAGGTATGGGTAAGTACTGATATGAGATTACCTTGGGTTCCACTTGTTACAAACAAGCCTGCTTCTTTTCCCAGTAAATCTGCCGCCTTCTCTTCCAGTTTGTTTACCGCAGGGTCTTCACCGTAAACATCATCGCCCACTTCGGTCTCGTACATGGCTCGCCGCATCTTCGGAGTTGGGCGGGTAACAGTGTCACTACGAAAATCCACTTTCTTGTCGGCCATATCAGTTAACATCCCCTTTCTTCTCCCTTACAGCCCTACAATCTACCAAGTCCTCTTCAGTCACCAAGAAATCCACAGGCATATCGTACATGTCTCGGGGTAATGAAGCCACTACCTGTAATTGAAATGCCAATCCCACAGTAAGAACGCCGGGTAACTGCGCTATCAACCGATCGTAATAGCCTCCACCATAGCCAATACGGTATCCACTAGGTGAAAAAGCCACCCCTGGTGATACTATTAAGTCCACCGCTGTCGGTAAAATACAAGGTTCCTCAGGACCCGGCTCCAACAACCCATAGAAACCAGGCTTCAAATCTTCCCAAGACTCAATTTCCAGTAACAACAGTTCCCGGCTTTTCGGTACGCAACGTGGCATAGCCACACACTTACCCAAACGCAAAGACTCCTGTGCCAAAAATCTTGTATCAATTTCCGAACGTACTCCTGCAAATAAAAGTACTGTTTTCGCTTCTTGGTACTTGGACCAGGAGAGCAGTCTCCTAGCTGCTGCAAAACTATTTTGCTCGCGCTCTAAAGGATCCAGGGCGGCACGTCGCTTTATGATTTCTTGACGAATAGCCTTTTTGCTCCTTGATTGATCCATGGTACAACCACCTCTCACGAAGTAGGTCCCGGTCACAATAATGTCAGGATCCTAAGTCAAAGAAGTCACCCATGTCGACTAGTAAGGTTCCTAATCCCGTAATAGATCGCGCACACACTCGCCAGCCATCAGAAGACCGGCTACCGGAGGTACAAAAGAGATACTTCCAGGTCCAGGAGGTCGGCTTCCTTGCCCATTTTGATTGTATGTAAGCTTAAGTGGAGGCTCAGGTGAAAATACCACCTTTACCCCTGTTGTAATACCTAACTTTCTCAGTCTACGGCGCAACACTCGTGCCAAAGGGCATCCGCTGGTTTCGGAAATGTCAGCTATACAAAATCCACTGGCATTAAGACGGTTTCCTGCACCCATACTGGAAATAATGGGTATATTAGATTCTTTGGCTCTGACAATTAAGTCTACTTTTGCCGATACATCGTCCACCGCGTCAATGATATACGTATAATCAGGACGGATCAATGTTGCTCCATGTTCAGGTGTATATCGCTCTCGTCTAGCTTCAATCTTTACCGCCGGGTTAATATTCAATATGCGTTCTTTCATTACAAGAACTTTAGATTGACCAATAGTATTAACAGTAGCATGAAGCTGGCGGTTAATGTTGCTCTTTTCAATACTATCAGGATCAACCAACACCAGGTGCCCTATTCCAGCCCTTGCTAGGGCCTCAACAGCAAAAGATCCTACACCGCCAATCCCAAACACTGCTACCGTAGCCCTAGCTAGCTTAGCCAACCCTTCTTCGCCGATAAGAAGAGCCATACGGCTAAATTGCTCCTGCACACTTGTCACTCCTAAAAAAAATACCCCACCATGCCGTGGGTCGACCGTTTTTGAAGCTGCTCTCTCAAGCAGGTGGGTGCCCGCCTGATAATGTTGTACGTCCCCTAAAAGGGGCGTGTACGTAATTATCAGAGTCGTAGCTCCCTCTTCAAAGGTGTTGGCTCAAAACAAGCCGACTCTTCACGAACACAGCAGGGATCTCTTTGGTTAGTCTTATCTTAGCATACTGGAAACTATTTTTCAAGTGTAAGCATTGATCTACCTAGGTTTGACAGACTTTTCAATCCCTGCCTCAATTGGTATTTTTATGTTGATATCTGCCAGCTGTTTCGGTTCCACTGGGCCCGGTGCTCCAGTAAGGAGACAAGTGCCCGAAGCCGTCTTGGGAAAGGCAATGACATCCCTGATACTATCTTCTTTAGCAAGAAGCATAATCAGACGGTCGAAACCAAACGCTATGCCACCATGAGGCGGAGTACCGTATTCAAAGGCTTCAAGTAAAAATCCGAACTTCTGTTTAGCCTCAGCAGCCGTCAAGCCTAATGCACGGAACACCCTTTCTTGAACCTCGCGCTTATGAATACGAATGCTGCCACCGCCGATCTCAACACCGTTTAGGACCAAGTCATAGGCTTTGGCCCGTACTTTACCAGGATCAGTATCCAAAAGAGATAAGTCCTCGTTTACAGGGGATGTAAAAGGATGGTGCATAGCCACGTACCGATTCTCTTCCTGGCTCCACTCAAACAAAGGAAAATCCGTAACCCAAGCAAACGCCAAAGAATTCTCATCAACAAGATCAAGTTTATGCCCCAAATAAAGGCGTAGCTGGCCCATGGCCATGGCAGCTATATATTCCTCTGCTGCCACCAACAAAAGCAAATCCCCATCTTGGGCGGTAAACAATTCCTTAAGCTTGTCTAGTTCCTTCTCAGTCAAAACTTTAGCTAAGGGAGAACGCACCTTGCCCTGTGCTTCCAAAGCAATCCAGGCCAATCCTTTGGCTCCCAGTTGCGTTACCACTTCCGTCAATTCGTCAATCTCTCTGCGTGTAAAGTCTGCACAATTTGGGGCTTTTAAACCCCGAATGCAACCGCCTTTCTTTAGTACCTGCTCAAATACACGAATATTTGTACCTTCAAAAGCCGGGGTCGCATCTACCAATGGCAGATCAAATCTTAGATCGGGTTTGTCACTACCATAACGTTCCATAGCTTCTTGATAGCTAATGCGGGAAAAAGGTACTGTGATGTCCCTATTCAACACTCGCTTAAGGACCGTAGCCATCATTTCTTCCATAAGGCTTTGAATATCCTCTGGGGTAATGAATGACATTTCTATGTCGATCTGTGTAAATTCTGGCTGCCGGTCTGCTCTTAAATCTTCGTCTCGAAAACAACGTACAATCTGAAAATACCGTTCCATCCCTGCCACCATAAGAAGCTGCTTGAATAACTGCGGTGATTGTGGCAAGGCATAAAATCTACCTGGATTGAGCCGACTGGGCACTAAAAAATCCCGAGCCCCTTCTGGAGTACTTAAAGTAAGCATGGGAGTCTCAATTTCAAGAAATCCGTGCTCATCTAAAAAATCGCGCACTACTTTAGCCGTCCGGTGGCGTAGTAAAATGTTTCGCTGCAGTTCCGGACGACGAAGATCTAAGTAACGATGCCTTAGCCGTACTTTCTCATCCACATCTACCTTGTCCTCGATATAAAAAGGCGGTGTTTTAGCCGTGTTCAAAATCCAAAGGTCTTGGGCCATCACTTCAACGGTACCCGTCTTAAGACGAGGGTTTTCGGTTCCGGACGGACGCAAACGAATAGTTCCTCGTATAGCCAGCACGTATTCGCCGCGAATAGTCTCTGCTCTACTGAAACATCCTGGTGCCGTGTCTGGACTAAACACCACTTGAACCAAGCCGGAGCGGTCTCTAAGATCCACAAAAATGAGACCGCCATGGTCGCGCCGGCGTTGTACCCATCCGTTCAAAACTACGGTCTCACCAACCAACTCTGGCAACTCAACGCAGTTATGTGTGCGTTGCCATGCTTCTTGCCGCACAGTCATACGCCCTTCTCCTCTCTGCTACCGGTTCTATATCCTAAATCATCGTTTAGTGACTCGCTGGTTTCTCTCGACACTATCGTGCGTCTTCTTTTAGGCTCTCATACAAGACTTCGATCAATTGTTCTTGTTTAACCTCTTTCTGCTCTCCACTGATCATATTGCGCACTGCTACTGCCCCTCGCTCCAGTTCTTCACCTCCCACAATAATAGCAAAGTGGCAACCGGAGCGGTTAGCTGCCTTCAGCTGGGCTCGTAGACTGGCTTGGCGATAATCCTTATCAGCACTAATTCCAGCCCGGCGCAAAGTAGTAAGCAAAGTAAACGCCTCTTGGTTATCATCTTTAGATACGGTAGTTATATATACTGCTGGCTTGCTAGCAGTCGGTAAAGTCACGCCTGATTGTTCCAAAGCTAGCAGTAAGCGATCTAACCCCATAGCAAAACCTACACCCGGAGTTGGCGGGCCGCCACACTCCTCCACTAACCCATCGTAGCGTCCGCCACCACAGATAGCAGTCTGTGCTCCCAGTCCAGACCAAGTAATTTCGAAGACTGTCTTAGTATAATAATCCAGTCCTCTGACCATAGCTGGATTCAGTGTGTATCTTGCTCCTACTGCTTCTAAGCATCGCTGCAAAGCTTGAAAATGCTCAGCGCACTCCGTGCATAAGTACTGCAACATTTGGGGGACTGCCGTGGTAAGTGTGCGGCAACCTTCTTCTTTGCAGTCTAAGACTCGAAGAGGATTGCGCTCCATGCGACCAAGGCAGGTCTGGCAAAGCTTGTCCTTGTGCTCTGAAAGATACATTAGCAACGCCTGTCGATATTCCTTCCGACATGTAGGACAGCCAATACTATTTAGCTCGACCGCCAGATCCTTTAAACCTAAGTGCATACATAAGTCAAGTGCTAAAGCAATAACCTCGGCATCTATAGCTGGATCTTGAACCCCAATAGCCTCTACTCCAAATTGGGAAAACTGGCGATAACGTCCAGCTTGGGGACGGTCGTAACGAAACATGGGCCCCATATAATACAGTTTTACCGGCTGCGGACCGGCATAAAGATTGTGTTCTAGATAAGCCCGCACTGTAGAAGCGGTAGCCTCTGGGCGCAATGTAATGCTCCTGCCACCACGATCCTCAAAAGTATACATTTCCTTTTCCACAATATCAGTTGCTTCACCAACACTGCGTTGAAACAGCTCGGTATGCTCAAACAGCGGTGGGCGTAACTCACCGTATCCGTAAAGACGGCAACATTCGCGAATATTATCTTCCAAGTACCTCCACTTGGCAGCTTCCTCTGGTAAAATATCACGCGTTCCCCGTGGCGCTGTAGTAAGCATCTAACCCCTCCTTTGGATTTATGTATGAAAAAACACCTCCCGTCCCCGGCAAAAAGCCTGCCAGGGGCGGGAGGATACCCGCGGTGCCACCCTGCTTGGGCATAATGCCCCTCTTACAACATAACGGGATAGCCCGGACCAACCTACTCTTTTCGGCTCGCCGCTCTGGGGTGTTCTTCAGTACGGCTACGATGGCTTGAGCTTGCAGTCACGGCTTAAGCTTCCTAAACACCTGCCTGCTACCTACTATCCCCATCTACGCTTTAATACTATACTAATGTCATTATTTATTCTAGCCCTTCCATGGGTTTCTGTCAATTATACCACCTACCATATGGCTAACTGAGACATCTTAATCTATATAAACCCTAGGCACGCGAGCGCTGATATTACAGAGAATTTCTAAGTCCATAGTCCCAGCAAGTTTAGCAAGATCAGCCGGCGTTATTATGTTGTTGCCCTGGCTTCCGATAAGTACCACTTCGTCACCCAGGCTTACGTCAGGAACTCCTGTTACATCGACTACACATTGATCCATGCACACCCTACCTACTATCGGACAACGTCTTCCTCTTATCAACACATATCCCGTATTGGATAAGGCTCGTTTATAGCCGTCGGCATAGCCAATGGGCAATGTTGCCAGTGTTCGTTCAGACGGTGCTGTATAGGTTAGACCATAGCTAATAGGAGTCCCAGCCGCTACTTTCTTAATGTACACAATTCGGGTCTTTAACGTAAGTGTTAGAGCCAAGGGTATTATTTTCTTGTTGTCCGGGCTAGGCCAGCAACCGTAAATAATGCAGCCAGGACGAACCATATCAAAATACGCCTCGGGATAATCTAAAATACCGGCGCTATTGGCCAGGTGCCGCAACGGAAACGTATAACCATGTCGTTCTAGATTATCTAGCACCTTTTGAAAACGCTTTTGCTGTAAATTAGTATATTCCTCGTCTCCTTCATCAGCGGCAGCAAAGTGGCTAAAAATTCCTGTAAACTGTAAGCCCGGCAGTCCTGCAATCTGCTCCATAAAACTAACAGCTTCATCCACCCTAACACCAATCCGACCCATACCGGTGTCAATCTTAAGATGCGCCTGTGCCGGTTTGCCCAGCTGTTGAGCTGCTTTAGACAAAGCATCAGCCAGTTCCACTGTACATAGAGCCTGGGCAATATCATAGCGAACAGCTTCTTTTACTCCGTCGCCGGGAATGCCAGTTCCCAGCACCAAAATTGGCAGCTTCAATCCAGACTCACGTAGCAACACCGCTTCATTCAATGTGGCTACGGCTAACTGGTCAGCCCCCGCCTCAGCAACAGTCCTACCTACTTCTATTAGTCCATGACTGTAGGCATTAGCCTTAACCACAGCCATAATCTTTACCCTCGATCCTACTAACGCTCTTATGGCGATCAGATTAGCCCGTATCGCCTTAAGATCCACCTCAGCCCATGTTAGACAAGGAATCAACAGCCACACCTCCAACTATACATTCATTTTCCGAGTAAACCGATCGACTTGTGACGCCAAAGGACTTCTTTTGGCTTTCAAAGTTGTGATGAACCAAGAAACATCCACAATTTAAAGGCTGCCACCAAGGCAGCCTAGCAGAAAGCCTGCAAAGTTGCTCTACCAGTATATTATATAGCGTTGATAGATTACTTTAAAGGCATATAATGATGTATCTTAATACACATTGCGCAAATTAGATACAACTGTCATCTTGCAGTTTTACTTACTTAGAATTTATAACCTCGGTAAAGTACTCTTTGCTAAGTTTGAACAATACAGGTGAACAGCCGAGTAAGCCAATTAAGTTGGGAATAGCCATAAGACCGTTTAGAGTATCAGCTAAATCCCAAATAGCCTCAAGGCCACCAATGGCACCAATAATCAGGAACGGAATGAAAACAACACGATAAGCCATACGCACTCCCGGTCCGGCAAGGTACTCCAGACATTTCTCACCATAGTACTCCCAGCTAAGCATGGTAGAGTATGCGAAAAGTATCAAAGCGATGGAAACTATATATGTTCCAAAATACGGAATCGCTTGGTTAAAAGCCATGGCAGTCAAAGCGGCGCCCGTTTCACCGGTTTGCCAGGCACCGGTGATAATAATAGACAGAGCAGTAATTGAACAAACAAGGATCGTATCTACGAAAACTTCAAAAATACCCCAAAACCCCTGCTGGACTGGATGTTTTACTCTAGCAGTAGCGTGCACTATGGGAGCACTACCAAGGCCAGCTTCGTTACTAAACACGCCGCGAGCAACACCTTTATTCATTGCCATCATAACTGTCGTCCCTGCGAAACCACCTACCGCAGCTGTACCTGTAAAAGCGTTACTTACTATAAGCCCCAAAGCAGTTGGTATTTTGCCTAGATTCATTGCTATCAGCACAATACCGCCCAGAAGATAAAAGATTGACATAATAGGCACCAACTTTTCCGTAACCTTAACGATATTTTTTAAGCCGCCAATGACCACAACTCCTACCAACACTGCTATAACAATACCGGATACCAAGTTAGGAACGCCAAAATAGGTATTTAGTACTTGAGCGATAGAATTAGACTGAGTCATATTACCTATACCTAAAGCTGCAATTGCACCCAAGAGGGCAAAAGTTGACGCCAACCACTTAGCATTAAGCCCTTTTTCGATATACTTAAAGGGCCCACCGATGATGGTTCCATCTGGCAACACATCACGGTAATGCACAGCCAGCACCGCTTCCGAATATTTGGTACACATCCCAAAAAACGCTGACAGCCACATCCAAAATACCGCACCGGGCCCGCCGGTTGCAATAGCAGTGGCCACTCCAGCAATATTACCTACGCCTACCGTGGCCGCCATGGCTGTTGCCAAAGCCTGGAAAGGTGTGACCTCGCCACCTTCACCTTCACCTTTTTCCGTCAGGCGCCCAACAGTATTTTTCATGGCATAACCAAATTGGGTTACCTGTAGCCAATTTTGCTTAAACGTTAAATAAATACCGGTACCAACCAGTAAAATAAGCATGGGAGGTCCCCAAACAAAAGCATTTACCTTAGAGTTAAACGCCATTAAGGCTTCCATCTTCTTAAGTAGCCCCCTTTCTGTTTTAGCTAGCGATTACTTTTACTCAAAATTAGTACGTTGCTATAATCACCCCTTTGTCTAGTATAATCCGAATATTCCCCCTATTTTAGGGCGGTGTAATGGTTGACGATACCATTAACTTACCACCTGCTCTTACTATTTATATTTATTGGGTTTTACAATCATGCTTAGTAATCTGGTTAATAATAATGTTACGGGAGATAATTATTAGCCAGATTACTAAGCATGCGTCTATTTGCATTATTCTGCTAACCAGGTTTGGATTTGCCCGGGTTAAATAGTGACCCGGGCTTGATCAAGCTTATTTCAAGATTTCTTCCACAGGTGTGTAATCTAATCCTTGGTCATCAGCCACTGCCTTCAATGTCACTTTACCGTTCACTACATTAAGGCCTTTGGCCAAAGCTGCGTTTTCCTGCATTGCTTTCTTCCATCCCTTATTGGCCAGCTGCAAAACATAAGGCAAAGTAGCGTTAGCCAAAGCAAAAGTTGCTGTACGAGGCACTGCACCAGGAATATTAGGTACCGAGTAATGAACAACCCCGTATTTTTCAAAGGTAGGATTGCTGTGACTGGTAATCCGATCCGCAGTTTCCACTGAGCCCCCCTGGTCAATGGCTACGTCCACAATAACAGACCCAGGTTTCATAGATTTAACCATCTCTTCTGTTACCAGAACAGGGGTGCGAGCTCCAGGAATCAAGACAGCACCGACAACCAAATCGGCATCCTTTACCAAATTAGCGATATTGAAGGCATTGGACATAAGGGTCTTAACTCGATTCTGGAACAAGTCGTCTAACTGGACCAGCCGCTCTGGCCGGATATCAACGATAGTAACATCAGCTCCTAGGCCAGCTGCCTGGCGGGCTGCATTATAACCTACTGTTCCACCACCAATAATAGCCACTTTGCCCGGCAGTACGCCAGGCACGCCGGAAATCAAAACACCTTTGCCACCATTTTGTTTTTCCAAATAGTGGATACCAATTTGAATGGACATGCGCCCTGCAATTACACTCATAGGAACCAGCAGCGGCAGTCCTCCATTCGCCAGCTGTACTGTCTCGAAGGCCACACCGAGTACCTTCCGGCGCAGTAAGGCTGCTGTTAGCTCTTTTTCAGGAGCCAAGTGGAGATAAGCAAACACTATTTGCCCTTCCTTCATCAGATCATATTCCGGCGGAAGGGGTTCTTTTACTTTAACAATCATGTCAGCAGCACCATAAACATCGGCTGGTCCAGGAACAATTTCTCCTCCAGCCTGAACAAATTCCTCGTCCGTAATTCCGCTGCCAAAACCAGCACCTTTTTCTACTACCACACAGTGCCCAGCTCCTTTAAGGGCGGTGACACCTGCCGGCGTCATACCTACACGGTACTCATTGTCCTTGATTTCCTTAGGTACACCAATGATCATTCTCTCGTCCCCCTTAGAACATAATTAATTACAGTTCTATTTTGACCTAGACCTACGGTTCTTATTTCTACAGTGGTTTGCAAAATCCTTCCATGAACTGTAATTAAGTGGAAGTTTTTTGTTCGAGAGAGAACTTAGCCCGGCAAAAAGAAAGGATTGTACTTTCGTTCATAACCGATAGTAGTAGCAGGTCCATGTCCAGGATAGACTATTGTGTCCTCCGGCAACGTGAACAAATTGTTTCTGACACCGGTTAGAAGCTCATTTAAAGAGCCCTTGGGAAAATCCGTGCGCCCGATGGACTCTTTAAAGAGGGCATCACCGGTGAAAACCAAACCTGGAGCGGCCAATGAAATACTGCCTGGCGTGTGCCCCGGAGTAGCGAGCACCTTAAACGTCACTTCACCACAGATAATTTCATCACCGGCCGCAAGCAATCTGTCTGCCGGCAGACTGGTTATGCCCTTCGACATCCAAGCCGAGAGATTCTCTCGGGCCGAAACAAGCATCTGGGCATCAGCGCTATGTATCAATATGGATGCTCCGGTACGTTCCTTTATATATGCGTTTGCACCAATATGATCCCCGTGCCCATGCGTGTTTATAATATAACGTAATCTCAACCCTTTTTCTTGTGCAACCGCCAGTATCTTATCCCCATCTGCTCCAGGGTCTATTACTACTGCTTCTCCATCAGCAGAACAACGAACTAGATAAGAATTGGTAACAATAACACCAACCAACAATCGTTCTACCTCAATGGCCATTCTATCTTTCCCTCCGACTTTCTATAATTAGGGTAACTGGACCATCGTTATGAATTTCTACTACCATTTCTGTACGGAAAACGCCAGTTGCAACATTGATATCTGCATCTTTTATCGCATTAACAAACACATTGTACAAAGGTTCAGCTTCCTCAGGAACAGCTGCATTGCCAAAGCTAGGTCGACGACCCTTCCGGCAATCTCCTAACAGGGTGAACTGAGAGACAGCCAGAATTTGGCCGCCGACATCTAGTAGGGAGCGATTTAATTTCCCCTCTTCGTCCTCGAAAACACGAAGGTTTATTATTTTATCGGCCAGATAAGTGGCATCTTTTTCTGTATCGCCTTTGGCCACTCCTAGCAATACCACTAGTCCTTCACCTATGGTACCGGTCACTTCTCCGTTAACAGTTACCTGGGCTTTCTTTACCCGTTGTATCACAGCACGCAATTTTTCTCCTCCTTCTAAGCGGGTGTAACCCTTTCAACGCTGAAAACATCGCGAATAGTGCTCAGTCTGTTAATGATGGCCTTTAAATCTTCTAGGTCCTTAATTTCTAAGCGCAAGTTAATTATGCTAATCATGTCTCGAGTTGTGCGCGCATTAACCGCACTAATTCGAGTTCGCATGTCGCTAAGAACATTCATCACATCACTCAACAGCTCAGGTCTGTCCATGGCAGCCAATTCTACATCGGCCGCAAAAGATGCTGCTTGATCTTGGTCCCAGCTAACCTCAATCAGTCGTTCGGGATCACTTAAGAATGCCACGTTCGGACAGTTCACCCGATGTATAGACACTCCGCGCCCTCTAGTGATATACCCAATAATAGGATCACCGGGAACGGGATTGCAACAATGAGATAACCGAACCAGTAGATTATCTACACCTTTTACCTTAATTCCATGACTAGCGCTGCGAGATTTAGGTCGAGGCTTTAAATCCGGCAACTCCATCTCAGCTTCCTTCTCAGGATGTAACCGTCGGTATTCTTCCTTCAGGCGGGTAACCACCTGATGAACAGTAAGACCTCCGTAACCTATGGAAGCCAGCAAATCCTCCAAAGTGGAGAACGAAAAGCGTTCTAATACCGTTTCCATGGGTCCGTTTGTAAGTAGTTCATGAGGTTCATAACCGAGCTTGCGAATCTCCTTTTCCAGGCTCTCGCGTCCACGGACGATATTTTCCTCTTTTCGTTCTTTCTTAAACCACTGACGGATTTTGGTTTTGGCCTGTGGAGTACGTACCAATTTGAGCCAATCCTTGCTGGGTCCATTAGCTAATTTGCTGGTTACTACCTCGACAATGTCACCATTTTGAAGTTTGTAGTCAAGTGGTACCAAGTGCCCGTTAACCTTAGCTCCTATACACCGATGCCCAATATCCGTATGAATACGGTAGGCAAAATCAATGGGACACGAACCTGCGGGTAGATCGATAACATCCCCTCTAGGAGTAAAAACAAACACCTCGTCGGCAAATAAATCTATTTTTAAGGTTTCCATAAACTCACGCGCATCACGTAAGTCATGTTGCCACTCTAACATCTGTCGCAGCCATAGCAATTTCTTATCAAATTCGTCAGTGCCTTTAGTCCCTTCTTTGTATCGCCAGTGGGCAGCAATGCCGTATTCAGCAGTCCGATGCATTTCCTGAGTGCGGATCTGAATCTCAAGCGGTTCTCCCTCCGGCCCAATTACGGTAGTGTGTAAGGACTGGTACATATTGATTTTGGGCATGGCAATATAATCCTTGAAACGGCCTGGTACCGGTTTCCACAAAGTGTGGACCACACCCAGAACACCATAACAATCCTTAATGCTATCTACAATAACTCTAATAGCCGTTAGATCGTATATCTCGCGAAAGTCCTTGTTCTGCTGGGCCATCTTCTGGTAAATACTGTAAAGGTGCTTAGGCCTCCCTTGAATCTCAGCTTCAATGCCTACCTCTTCTAGTTTGGTCATAAAAATGCCAATGACCTTGTTAATATAAGATTCCCTCTCCTGGCGCTTCTTGGCGACCTTTTCTACTAGCTCATAATACTTTTCTGGTTCCAAATAACGAAAAGCTGTGTCTTCTAACTCCCATTTGATTCGAAAAATCCCCAACCGGTGTGCTAATGGCGCATACACATCAAGCGTCTCTTGGGCTATTTTTTTCTGCTTTCGAACAGGCAAATACTTTAACGTTCGAAGATTATGCAACCGGTCAGCTAGCTTAATAAGTATAACTCTAATGTCCTTAGCCATAGCAAAAAACATCTTGCGCAGATTCTCTACCTGTTGCTCTTCCTTGGACTTGTACTCAATTCGGCTAAGTTTAGTAACCCCATCTACCAACAAGCCAATGTCTTCGCCAAAAGTCTCATTGATATCTTCAAGCGTGAACTGCGTGTCTTCTACTACATCGTGCAACAGGCTGGCGGCAACAGTGATAACATCTAACTCCAATTCCGCTAAGATGCTAGCCACCCCTAGCGGATGCTGGATATATGGGTCACCCGAAATACGAAATTGCCCCTTATGGGCTAGGGCAGCGAATTCGTATGCCTTGGTTACTAAATTCAGATCGGTTTTCGGGTTATAACTTTTTATTTTTCGGCATAGATCTCCCAGTTTCACGCTCTGTCCCTCTTCCTGTGGGAAAGTATTTAACCAAGTCTAACACATTTATCACTTTTCTGCTATTGTTACGCTTTCCTGCCATAGACGCGCTAAAGCCTCGGCTAGAATCGGCGACGGAGCTTCAGCAAAGAAAGCTGTTAATTCTAATGCCTTCATTTTTTCAAGTTCTAATTTCTTGAATGTAGGCGAAGTTCGTAACTTCACCCGTTTTTCTCCGGCTTTGTCTGCTAACCGAAAATATGTCCTGCCTTCTACCAAATATTTTTCCGCCAAATTCAATTCTTGTAAGATTGCTAGTGCCGGTCGAACTTTGAGTTCCAATTCTTGCTCGCTACAACCAAGTTCTGCAACTAACTTAGACCAAGAAGTTCCTGTAGCTCCTGCTCCTTTCAATACTAAGTATACATGAGCCATAAAATTGCGATCTAAAAACTTCTGTTTTATGTTGTTTTTGGCTGCTGCTACCTCGTCCGGACCAAAATGTAAACCGATTTTCCCCTTGGGTGGCACCCTGACTAAACGCTCCTGCAACTTGCTCAACTGTTCAGGTGGTTGACTAAAAACCAGATGGCACTCTGTTACTGAAGAAGAACCATGTTGATCATCAACAAGCATACCCTCAAAACCACGCCAATCTACCAATCGCGGAGCCGCTGGGTGCCCTGGTCGACAAGAAATTTCCGACGGGCAGTTCTTGGTGCGAACATCCTTAAGACGCATTTCTACCCCTACAAGGCCTTGCCATTCAGTCACCACAGGAAATCCTAAGACATCGATCTTTGCTGCACTTGTTAACTCAGTAGCCATATCACCTAACCCAAACCCTATAGCAGGCAATGTATGTCCAAAATGATTCAGATCCAATCGCAAATGAGTTCCGCTATTTCCTATTTGACGTACCCGCTCTGTTTCGACACCTTGGAGTAATAAAACTGGCTCTGGATTTCCATAGCCAAAAGGTGCTAACAGTTCTAACTCTTGAGCCACAGAAAGATTGAGCGAGTCTAACGAAACTTCAGCGTCAACTCGACGATATGAAACACAATCTTCCGGGCTTAGCTGACTATTAGCTACGCTTAAGAAAGCTTGGCGAAAAGCCTCACATTGTTCCCTCTCCAAAGAAAACCCAGCAGCCAGACGATGCCCACCAAAGGCAGTCAAGTAGGAACTACACTGCTTCAGTCCCTCAAATAAGGAAAACCCTGGGATGCTACGGCCAGACCCTTTGCCTTTGTCATCCGATAATGATATTACCAACGCCGGACGATGCCAGCGATCTACCAATCTAGACGCCACTATACCGATTACCCCTGGATGCCAATCTTCACCAGCAACTACTAAGGCAGTATCCTCTTTAAGATTGGAATATCGCTCCACTTGGTCTATAGCTTGAGCGAGTACTTCAGCTTCGATCTGTTGACGCTCTCGATTCTGCTGATCTAATTGTTGGGCTATTTCATACGCCTTTGTTTCATCATCAGTAATAAAAAGCTCCACTCCGGGAATGGCACTTCCTAATCGGCCAGCCGCATTAAGCCTAGGTGCCAGTCTAAAGCCAATAGATCCGGCCTTAAGATTTGCCAGATTAAGGTTGGCCAATTCGCACAAGGCCCGCAAACCAGCAAAGCCGGTAGATTTCATAGCTTTAAGCCCTTCTGCTACAATAACACGGTTCTCATCTACAAGTGGTACCACGTCAGCCACAGTACCCAAAGCGGCCAATTCTAGCCATCTATAATCCAATTCTTGGTGAAGTGCACAGGCCAACTTGAGTGCCACGCCGGCCCCAGCTAGGTCATTAAAAGGATATTGATTAGGCAATACCTTTGGGTTTAAGATGGCCACGGCCGGAGGCAAGACTAATGGCGGAAGATGATGGTCACAAATAATAACATCTAAACCGTTTTCCTTTGCCCAACGCAATTCTGTCAGGCTGGAGATACCGCAGTCCACGGTAATAATTAGTTTGGCGCCGTTTTGCGCCAAATCCCTAAGGCCATCTTGACTAAGTCCATAGCCTTCAGTTAAGCGTTCAGGTAAACGGTAAATGACATCAAGTCCCTTATCCCTGAGCGCCAACACCAGTATAGCTGTGCTCACAATACCGTCTACATCGTAATCACCAAAAACACCTACCCGCTCTTTGCGCTGTAACGCAAGCTGTATTCTTTCCACAGCAGCAGTCATGCCATCTATGGCAAAAGGTGTATGGAGGTGAGAGATTTCTGGCCATAAAAAGCGCCGAGCTAACTCCTCATTAGAGTAGCCACGCTGAACTAATATGGCTGACAGCAATTCTGAAATACCTAGCTTAGTACTTAAAGATTCAACCATGTCCTTCTCGGGTGGCGCTATTAACTCCCAACGCGTCACTGGCTATTATTCCCTTCTTTATCTGGACTCGAAGTTTCCTTCTTTTTCTTGGCTTCGGCTACCTGCTCATATCGTTCCAATTGTGATTCCAGGTGTTTTGCCCGCTGAGTTGTTTCCTTAATGGTTCGTCCCTGTCTTACTAATTTGAGAGTCCCCAATAAAAACACGGCGGTTGCCCCTAAAGCTGCAGCGCCAAGAATAATTAAAACCAAAGACACTTCAAAGCGCCAGACCAAAAAAGTCACTGCCACTAGCTTAGCATTTTGCACAGCAAAAATGGCCACCAGTAATGCGCAGATTAAGGTCAGCACTAACGTAAACATAAAAACCCTCCCCTAAGACGCCTGGTGAGGGTTTTATTCGTCACTGACTGGAATT
Organism: Bacillota bacterium; assembly: GCA_012839445.1. Classification (GTDB taxonomy): domain Bacteria; phylum Bacillota; class DTU030; order DUMP01; family DUMP01; genus DUNI01. The sequence continues at coordinate 24,004 of DUNI01000012.1, read as the reverse complement.
ATTCCTGCTAATTAGCACGACGCCCATCTAGTTCTTGATGGACAAGCCGGGCCAGGACTCCTGGTTCAAGTTCCTTAACTACGTATAACCGTCCTCCACTTGCTCGACATAATTCTTCTAAGAAACTCTGATTAGGATCAAGTCCGATACACACAAATTCCAGCGGTAACGATTTGAGTTTGGCAGCTTGAAACAAGGCATCAGCGCTAGGATCACCTCCCTTTAACGACACAGTAGGAATTCCATCAGTAATTAACACTACCAATGGTTTACGTACCCGATGACGCTGCAAGAACTTAATGGCCCCGTCTAAGGCATGAGCTAATGGCGTAAGTCCGGTTGCTCTTAGTGATAGTAGTTGTGCTTGCATTTTACTCAATGACTTGCTAAAAGCTGAGGGTACCAACACTGTTTCATCCTGAAAGGAGATTACGGCCACCTTATCCCGTGTAGCCAAAACCAAATGCTGAGCTAGTAACCGGGCTGCACGTAACCGATCTCCAGCCATGGACGCACTGGTGTCAAGAAGAAGGACTATGTTATATCTTTGATGTCTCAGCGGTTGAGCGTAGCGCAGATCCTCCTTAAGGATGCAACCTGACGGACTTAAACCTCGTATCCAACGGCAGGCAGCTTGGCTGACAGTTGCCGGAAGATTTACTTGTCCTCCTGAGTTAGAAGAAAGTTCCCGTTTATCTCGTTGGTACTTAAGGCCAATTTCCTGCTTATGAGGTGACGAAGATCGAGCTGCACCTCCTGCTGTGGGAATACGCCGTAAAAACTGGCGCATCTTGCTTTCTAACTCCGGTAAATGCAGGTTAATAAAATTTTGAAGAGCTAAGCCTTTACGTGTCAAGGACCAACTTCCACGCCGCCGATCTACAAATCCTTTGCTCTTAAGAGTCTCTAGAGTATGATCCAGATCCCCCCAACGCCTTCTATGCTCGGGGCCAGGCTCCAGTGGAAAAAGATTCAGCAGATGTAGAAGTTCTTTTGGTGGAAGGGTTTTAGCCACCAATTGTTGAGCTTCTTCCATATTGCTCTGAAAACCATTAGCTTTAGTATCCTGAGAGGTTTCCTTTTCGCGAAGAAGCGAGTCGCTTTCTGAGGTATAAGCAGATAAGTCAGTGGGCGATCCAGCCTTTTCCAGCAAATCCAAGGTTACCTTTTCCACTTTTCGAATTTCTAAACCTTGCCTGAGCACCTCGGCTTCAACTGTTGCCACTATGGGTACTAGAAGAGAAAGCTGGGCTGGGTTAAGTTCAGCTGCTAAGTGCACATGGTTAGCATGAGCCCGACGCAGGGAAGCTTTACGACCAAAATTCAAGCTCCCTGTAACCCTCCCACCTCCAGTGGCAGTCTGAATATCTATCAGATCCAACAGCTGCCGGCTAGCCAATCCTAACTCCTGGTTTAGCGTCTGTCTTAAAGCTTGTGCCACCATTCGATGGTCAACTTGCCCTACTTGATGAAAAACATCAATATGGTAAATAGTACCTCGCTTTCTGCGCCCATAAAACACTTGACCAGCATCATCTCTAATTATTTTTATTTCTTCCGGTTTTTGTGGCGACACTACATGAACCCGTTGGCTAACCACTGTACTCTCACCTAAACGCACCCCCATGCTTTGATCCAGTGCCAGAGATAAGCGCTGCCCTAATTCATGCATTTTATTTCTTGTGGTCATTGTCCACTTCTCCAACAGTGATAGCATCGGAAATATCAAGTTCCAGTAACGGTCGGGCTACAGCAGGAGGTGTAACCAAAGGCATGTCAAGGGGGTTACTCCTTTTTGTCGACGGTCCCAGTTTCCTTCTGGCCGATTTGCTCTGTATGTCTGTATCTTTAGTTGATGCTGTTCCCTGCTGCCGATTGTCTCGCCGACTACCTAACAAACTATTCCACCACGCCATAAATCGACTCCACCAACTAAGTGACCGCTTTGATTGTCCCGACTTTCTGGTAGACTGAGACGCTTTCTCAGGAAGGGCACTGCTACCTGCAGCCCAAGCGGGATTTTCTGTTACTCTTTTTTCCCGCTGCAGTTCTTGAAGAATAACTGTCAGTTCATCGGGGCTTATTCGATGTCGTAACGCAGCCGGAGCAACAGACAGTACATCATCCCATGTTACTTGCTGCCTATTTCTTCGAGCAGCAGCTAAAACAGCACCTGTCTTTAATGCTTCTAAGGAACGCAGGCTTTCGAAATGGTGCTTAATGTATACTTCTGCCAAAGATTCCAAGATGCCGGATGGAATCTTGATTCGCCCAACTTGTTCAGCCATTTCAGCCAAATGTTGCCCTAATAAAATGTCCGCTTCAACAACCGTTTTCTGGATTGCCGCTAGTTCTAGCTCTGGACTTAAGATAGCCAGCAGGGTCCTCACCTCTTTAGGTCTACCCATTTGAACTGTAAAATCAAAGCGATCAGAAAGCTGGCGTCTGATGTCTGCTAATGAACCCGGATCTTCGTCTGGGTTTGAAGTAGCCCAAACACTTATTTGAAGTGGTAGCGAAACCGTAGGCAATCCATTTTCTTCAATCTGTACACGCCCAGGTTTAGTACCCATAGCATCGAGCATGATATCAGTAAGCTCGGGAGCCGTATCAGCCAACCGATTGATTTCATCCACCAACACTATCCCTCGGTGAGCTTGGGGTAAAGTCCCCGGAAGCAGTGCTGCCTCGGGCTCCTTTTTGTTGGTTAGCTGTTTCAGGTCCAATGTTCCAACAACTGTCCCTATCTTGGCTGCGTGAGATATCTCCAGAAAAGGAATCTTTACCTGTTCAGTTTCTACCGCATCCAATTGTTCCTTACTTAGTAGGATATGTTGAGGACAATGAGGTTTTACCGGATCACAGTTGAACCGGCAATCCTTGATCCGCACCGACTGTGGCAAAAAAGAGCTGGCTGCCCGTAAAATAGTAGTCTTCCCAGTCCCTCTAAGGCCTTCTACGTGTACATGTATCGGCATACCAGCTTTTAAACCAATGACGCTAAGTTCGGTAAAGAAGAACAGTTCCTGGTTTCCTTCATGCCTAATCAAAGATGTGTAGGAACGCACAGAGGCCACCCTCTCCTTTACTGGTACCGGTCTGAGAGCTAGTGTGCCCCGAAGAGACATCCTTGATGCCGTATAAGAAAAAGCGCCCTTTCAATGGGCGCCCTCTCTACATAATTTACATACCGCTATAAAACTTAAGCCTTTCCCTGCCAACGGTGCCATAAGGGAGAAGCGATAAAAATCGAAGAATAAGTGCCTGCTACGAGGCCAATAAAAAGAGCTAAAGCAAACACCTTGGTTGTTTCCCCACCAAACACAAGCAAGGCTATAACTGCAAATAAAGTGGTTAGCGACGTGTTTATGGACCTGGTTAGAGTCTCAGAAACACTTCTGTTTACTATTTGGGCTAAAGATTCTTTCTTGCTATTTTTTACGTTCTCCCTAATTCGATCAAACACAACAATGGTATCATTGATGGAATAACCAACGATGGTTAAAATAGCCGCCACAAAGGTGCTATCGATTTCTACCTTTAACAAGGCAAAGATACCGACGGTCAGCAAGACATCGTGAAGAAGAGCCAAGACGCCTGCCACAGCAAATTTGAATTCAAACCGGAAAGCAATATAAATCAACATTAAAGCCGTAGCCACAATTAGGGCTAGTATAGCATTATTTTTAAGCTCAGCACTTATTATCGCGCCAACCTTTTCAATTCTTAACACTTCGTAAGGACCTATTTTTTCTTCTAATCCACCTAAAACCTCACGCCGAGTCTCATCGCTAAGCTCTTTCGTACGAATCAGAAATGTTTTGTCCCCTGTCTCTTGAAGTGTGCTTTTTTCCAGGCCATAGTCTGCCAGCACAGAGCGCATTTCCTCTAAGGTAGCGGTCTGCTCAAACTGAAGTTGTAGCAAAGTACCCCCCTGGAATTCTATGCCTTGGTTCAAACCTCCGTGAAGCAACAGCGCCACTAAACCGGTAGCAATAACAAGGCCAGACAAAGTAAACCAGAGTCTGCGTTTACCTACTATATCCATTCTTATCTTATTAGATAACCCCCCTAGCCGTATATCTACCGGCAATCCCATATTTACCACTATACGCAACACATGTTTGGTAACAAGAACTGCACTTAGTAAGCTAGCGATAATCCCCACGCCCAAAGTAACAGCGAAACCTCGAATAGGACCTGTGCCCAAGTAGTAAAGCACAGCAGCAGCAATCAAAGTCGTCACGTTGGAATCAATAACAGTGGTCATAGCTCTGGTAAACCCGGCCTCTACTGCAGACCGCACTGTCTTGCCGTTGCGCCTCTCTTCTTTGATTCGCTCAAATATAATAACGTTTGCATCTACTGCCATACCAATAGAAAGGATAAATCCAGCAATTCCAGGCAGTGTTAAGGTAGCATGTAAAGCAGCCAAGGCTGACAGAACCAAGAACACATATACTGCCAAACTAAAATCTGCCACCAAACCAAAAACACCGTAGTAAAAAGCCATAAAAGCCAATACCGCTACCACGCCGATAAGAAAAGCACGCTTGCTCTTTTCAATAGAATCTTGTCCTAAAGTAGGTCCTACGGTACGGTTTTCTATTACATCCACCTTGACAGGTAAAGCACCAGAACGCAGCGCAATAGCATAGCGCTGTGCTTCCTCAGCCGACTCTATACCATTGATTACTGCCTTACCATCGTGAATAACATCTTTTACTACAGGCGCAGTAACTACTTGCTCATCCAATAAAATAAACAGCGGCTGCCCAAGATTAGCTTCAGTAGCAGCAGCGAACTTCTGGCTTCCTTCACGATTAAATTCCAAGGCTACTACAGGTTTGTTTTCCCGATCATATACAAAACGAGCATCTTTTAGATCTTTTCCAGTTAGCCAAACCTGCCCACTCTTATCGGCAAAGTCCAGCTGGGCTGTCATTTGAATAATTCGTACCGCTTCTTCTGAATCCTTTAAACCAGGAAGCTCCACAATAACACGGTGTGAACCTTCCGGTATAATCAACGGTTCCGTAACACCAAACTGATTAATTCGGTCGTTAATAATCCTAATAACACCCTGTCGTGCTTGTTCATCCACTTTTGCTTCCGGTGTATCTACCAAATTCAGCACCAAATGAGTGCCCCCGCGCAGATCAAGTCCCAACCGGATGTTGTTCTTAATGGGTTTCGCTCCTCCGATACCAAGTAGAGCTACCACCACCACAATTACTGTCAGTTTGGCTATGTTGGACCACTTCAACACCGCTTCCTCCTTTTCCCCCTACGACACTTGCAAAGATACAACTGAACAGATCGTTTTCCCGACCCTGTTCTGTTATCATCCACCATATTATAGCGATGACACTAGTCTGTTGTCAATTGATGGTATTGGTGTAAAATTGGATCGCTCCTTATTAAAGCTGTGACAGTCTATGTACATTAGGTAAATGTCACGATTCTGGCCCCCAAAACGACGTCGATTTCTAAGCACTGCTTCTTTCTTAAACCCACAGCGCAAATAACATTGCAGCGCTCTAGTATTGTAGTGGTATACCCTTAAGTACACCCTTTCTAGCTTAAGCCTTGTAAAAGCAATATTCAAGGTTAACTTGAGAGCTCTAGTACCAAAACCCCGTCCCCGATAAGCAGGGTCACCAATACATATCTTCAGTTCTGCCTCACGAGCCCGCCAACAAATTTGGCTTAGCTCCACCTCCCCGATAAAACCGATTTCGCCTACTTCAATAGCCCATAAACGATGATTCGGTTTTTCGAGCAGAGCTGCACAGCGATCTGCATAGGAGCTGCCACTGTCGTCTACGTCAAGCCCAAAGAAATATCCGAGCTCTTCATCCTGATCCCAAGTAGCCATTTTCTGAAGATCACTCTTTAGAAGAGGTCTTAAGTATACTTCTTCTTTATGATATTTGTCTGGCACTGCCTCTACCTCCCTACAAATGCAATACCCTAAGATATTCGGCAGCACCTGTCCCTTTCCTCTCGGTAATTTGAACCAGAAGAATCGCTAGAGCAAATGCCAAACCCTTAGCTGGAACAGTAATGGCCGATAGACTTGCCATAGTAACACATTAAGCAATGTCCTCGATGGTATATTAGAGGCAGATACCAAATTCGTCCGTGCGATTAACTTCCCTTGTATCCAAACCTGAACTTCACCTACCTTTTCACCATAGCCCACCGGTGCTTTAAGATCACTGAGAGGAAGCCATAAGGTGTTTAGCTGCTCGGCCATATTTGCTGGTACCACCACATATAAATCGGACGCAGCTCGGGCCGTGAGGACAGTCTTAAGGCCGTACTCCAAAGGAAAGTAGGTAACCTGTCCGGCTGAAGCCAATTTAAGAAGCTTAGTATGGCTAAAACCATAATCTAACAAAGCAGCAGCGTCCTTCCAGCGGTCATCACTGTGTAATACCACCGCTACCAACTGCCTTCCCCCTCTACTGGCCGATGCTACCAAGCACTGCCCCGCCGCTTCCGTAGTGCCGGTTTTGACCCCGTCACAACCACTGTAGCTCCACAGTAAACGGTTGGTACTAAAAAAGGATCTGGTTTCCCCCAACCTTTCGGGAATCTTTTCCTGGCTACGTACTATTTTCTGAAACTTACTGTTGCGCAGTGAATATCGGGCCATTGTTCCCAGATCATAGGCGGTGGTGTAATGCTTGGGATCAGACAATCCATGTGGATTTACAAAATGAGTATCCCAAGCACCAATAGCCTTTGCTTTCCTATTTTGTAATTCAGAAAAATCTTCTTCACTGCCGGCTAAGTGTTCGGCAATGGCAACGCAAGCATCATTACCTGACTCCAGCAACGCTCCCCAAATGAGTTCTTCCAGTGTCAGTTTCTCCCCTGGTCGCAAATAAATACTTGAGCCTTCTGTATACCCGGCCTTTGGGCTTATAGTAACAATATCACCGAGACGGCCTTTTTCCAGTGCAATGATAGCGGTCAAAATCTTAGTAGTGCTGGCCGGTGGTCGCTCTTGATACAGGCAACGGCCGTAAAGAATGCTGCCGGTCCGGGCATCCAAGACCACGGCAGCATCAGCAGTAATATCCGGTGCACCATTGCACACTCTTGAAGACATGACAACCGTTAGAAACAGTACGACTGTCGTCCAAATGACTATTCTAGAACGTTTATCCATTAGCGAGCCTCCTACAAATTGGCCCCTACAGCGCCACCGCCCATGCCCAATAGCGCAGCAGGTAATACCTGCCACAATACCCTACCGGCTACTGGTGACTTAACAGGTAACAAGAAACTGCCAACAACCAAAACAATTATCGCGAAAACCATTCCTGCCCCTAACCCATGTAGCCAGCCCGACTGCTCCGCCGCACGTCCAGCAGCTATACCTGTGACAAAGACCGTTAGATATTGAGCCACGTAGGCTAACGTAGGCAATTTCACTTCCAATTCACTACGAAAGTTGATTACCACCGTAACTAAGAAAGCTAAAATAATATACACTGCCAGAGCTAACAAGACAGCCTTAATCAATACCTTGAGCGAAAACACGAGACCGACATCCGTTTGCATCCGCGAACTCTTCTTCATTAATCATCACCTCGCTGTTTGCTCCTCATGGTAATGTACGCACCCAGATCAAACAGCATGACTGTAGACAAGCAAAAAACAGGCTATAACGCCTGTTTCTGCTTTGACTAGTTATTTTGTTCTTCGTCTGTGCCCGCATCCTCTTGTTGTTCTGAAGCCGGCTCCTCTTTTTTAGTTTCTTTAGTCTTGGCTTCTTTAGTTACATAGCCTATAGCTTCGCGGTTAAGCCTTAGCTCTAGATTGTCCGCGACCTTAAGTCTCACTTGATGCTCCTTGACACTGGTAAGAGTGCCATGGATGCCACCGATTGTAACTACCTTGTCTCCTTTCCTTAAAGCATTCAGCATTTCCTGGCGTTCCTTGCGCTGCTTTTGCTGCGGCCGAATCAAAAATAAGTAGAAAATGACAAAAAACACTATCATGGGCAGCAGACCAGCTAATTGTTGTGGCACCAAAATCCCTCCCTGGATTATCTTACTAATTCTTCGCCGAAAACATCAAAAATCCTCTTCACAAGCAGATGATTTTTCCTTATCTGCTCCTTCCGGCATCTTATATTTCCCAAAAAATGCTTCCTTAGCCACCAGAAAGCGATCTTCTATGATCGCTGCACGAATCTCTTTCATGAGTTGTACCAAAAAATATAGATTATGATAGGTAGTAAGTCTAATCCCTAGCACTTCGTTGGCCTTAATAAGATGCCGAATGTAGGCTCGGGAATAATTGCGACAAACATAACAACTGCACTCTGTATCCAGCGGTCTAAAATCCCGTGCATAAGCTGCGTTTCTTACTACCAACTTACCTTCATGGGTAAAAACGGTGCCGTTTCTAGCAATGCGGGTTGGCAACACGCAATCGAACATATCGATACCCCGCTGCACACCTTCCCACAAACAATCTGGACTACCTACACCCATAAGATAACGCGGTTTGTCCAAAGGTAACCGGTGAGTAATCAAATCTAATATGCGGTACATTTCGCTCTTGGGCTCACCGACACTAAGCCCCCCTATAGCGTAGCCGGGGAAATCCAGCTCGAGAAGTTGTTCCACGCTTTTAAGTCGCAGATCATCATAAAAACTGCCCTGTACTATACCAAACAGAGCTTGGTCTCCTCGTCGGTGTGCAATCCTGGCCCTTCTTGCCCAAGAAGTAGTACGAGAAAGAGCAGCGGCAGCAGTATCATAATCAATAGGATACGGCGTGCACTCATCTAAAACCATAGCAATATCTGAACCAAGCATTTCTTGTACTTCAATAGCTTTCTCCGGTGTAAAATAGTGTGAGGAACCATCGATATGAGAACGGAAAAGCACACCGTTGTCAGTAATCTCCCTTAGATTACCCAAACTAAATATTTGAAACCCACCGCTATCGGTTAAAATTGGTCCTTCCCAGTTCATAAAAGCATGAAGTCCACCTGCTTCGGCAATTAAATCGGCTCCGGGACGAAGATGCAGATGGTAAGTATTACTTAAAATAATCTCAGCCCCAAGCTCACGAACTTCCTCCGGTGTTAATGTCTTCACCGTGGCTTGGGTACCGACAGGCATGAACACCGGCGTTTGGACAGCCCCGTGAGCAGTATGAAAAACACCGCAGCGAGCATCACATTGACTGCTACGGGCCAATTCCTGAAACCTTAAATCCATTTCGTTCCCCCTCAAATTATCAACATGGCATCGCCAAAACTAAAGAAACGGTATCTTTTGGCCACAGCTTCCTTATAGGCAGCCATGATATTATCGTAACCGGCTAACGCAGCCACTAACATCAACAACGAGGACTTAGGTAAATGAAAATTGGTAATCAAAGCATCTACAATTTTAAATTGAAATCCAGGATAAATGAACAAGTCCGTACAACTCTCACCAAATTCAACTTGGCCTCTTGATCCAGCTGCCTCCAGCGTGCGCACCACAGTGGTACCTACTGCTATTACTCGACGTCCTTCAGACTTAGCCTTATTAATAGACTGAGCTGTTTCAGAAGAAATAGCATAATACTCTTCATGCATATGGTGCTCTTTAATATTCTCTTCCCGCACCGGACGGAAAGTACCAAGTCCCACATTTAGGGTTATGAAAGCAGTCTCTACCCCAAGCGATCTTATCTGCGCTAACAGCTGTGGGGTAAAATGCAAACCAGCGGTAGGAGCTGCAGCCGATCCAGGATGTCTGGCATAAACCGTCTGATACCTTTCCGGATCAGATAATTTAGCATGAATATACGGCGGGAGCGGCATTTGCCCAAGCTTGCCCAGGAGATTAAAAAATTCAGAGCCTTGGCTGTCAAAGGCTACAACTCTTCCGCCTTCGGGGGTACGGTTTATGATTTCTGCTCTAAGTTGTCCTTGACCAAATTTAAGCTCCTCACCAGGAAGGCAACGACGCCCCGGCTTAACCAGAGTTTCCCACTGTCCTGGTGAGACCTCTCGCAGTAACAACACTTCCACCTTCCCACCTGTTCGAGCCCGCCGGCCTAAAAGCCGAGCCGGCAACACACGAGTATCGTTCATAACTAACAAGTCACCGTTTTTCAGGTAGGTAGGTAAGTCCTGGAAAATGCGGTGCTCCAAAGCCCTCGTACGACGATCCAGAACCAGTAACTTACTTGCATCCCGGTGTACTATGGGTATTTGAGCAATAAGATCTGGCGGTAAATCATAGTTGAAATCTTCCAGCCGCAAAACTAAGACGCTCCTCGCACTTAAAATCAGTATGGCTCTATTGTAACGCCATTATAATAATGGGTCAAAATCCGGACGAAAATATCTTTGTCGGCCTCCTTTTGACTTTCGGCCAAGTTCTTCGCCCCCCACTGAGACATACCTACACCGTGCCCATAACCTCGGCCTTGTAATATGATCTCAGCTTTGCCTTTTCCCCGGCTAATATCGCCAGATGCTGTTCGAGACTTGAGGACTACTGTGCCTCCTGTCGTAATAACATGTGTACCTGAAGGAACACCGGTAGTAAAAGAATTATTCCTACCTTGGACTAACGCAACAACTTGTTGCCGCTCCTGCCAAACTGCTTCCTCGCCCACTGTCTGTCCGTCAATATCGAACAACGTGCTTCGTAAATTCAACACTTGACGCAGGCGCGTACCAGCGATCTCCGCTGTCCCATAAACCCCTTGAACAAAAACAGAGGCAGCACGTCCGGAAGGAGTACGCTTTGAGATTTCTATCCGTTCTACCGGACCCACCGGATAACCTGCTCGACCCAAGCGTTCGCCTAATTCCTCTGAGCTAAAACTTACTTCCCAAAAAGCATACGGGTCAGCTAAGTCAACCTCCTCGTCTACCACTGTCAGATAAGGGCGGTCTTGTCCCCAGGCAGCACCGGCCGTCTCGGTTCGACCACCGGAACTGGCATGGTAATATGCATCAATAAGATCTCCATCATACTTAAGAACAAGGCCGGCAGTATCCCCAACAGCAATAGACGTAGCCTCATGTTCGGCAGCCACCCCACCATATACCTGACAATGAGACGTGTCGCACAAGTCAAAGCCGTCCACATGGTGTTTATTCATGTTCTTAAGGGTAAACGTCCTGGCCGCCACTGCTTGGGCCTTGAGAGCCTCCAGAGGCCATGATGGTGACATTTCCTGCGGCACAACACCTAACAAATAATCCTCCAGGCCAAGTTCATTTACAACCTGAATCCCACCCACAGAAGAACTAATGATAAGATCTCCCCGGTAAGGCTTATCATTTACCTGCAGATAAGTATCGATACCACTACTGCTTGGCGTTGCACGCAAAAAAGAGTACGGGGTATCGCTTAACCAAACTTGCCCACTACCGGCTGTCAAATTTAAGTTACTATTATTTATTTCGGTTACTACATTGCCATTAGGATCGATTAGCAAACCGCTGCCTCTTATTCGAACAGCAGACCCACCTACAGTAAGACCTACCCGTACCATAGGTGCTGCCTTTGCTCCTGATACCGTCACTAACAGCAATAGCACTATTAGCAGCGGAGTCATCCATATAGTTCTGTTAGAAGCCTTAACCACCTCTTCACCCCTAACCTGAAAATGAAATTTATTACCGCATTGCGTACCAGTCAGCTCATTTTAGATGCTGCCGTCATGGTACCTGGGAACTAACTAAGAAAACAACCAGGCGATAATAGAACGGAAAGCTCAACGACGAAAAACTCTCATTATAAGACTAAGAATAATGCTCAAGATTAAGCAAGTAAGGATAGGAAAATAAAAAGTAAAATTACCGCGCTGAACTAAAATATCTCCTGGTAAACGTCCAAAACGAAATAGACGGCCACCAAAGGTTAACAAAGCTCCAAGAATGAACAGCAAGCCACCCAAGCCCATGAGTATTTTACCGAAAGGATCCAAGCCAGGCACTTTACTCACTCCCTGTTATCTCCATCTGCTCTAGACCTGCTGGCATTTCTATTCCCATATGCCGGTAAGCCAAAGAGGTGGCCATGCGACCACGGGCTGTGCGCATAATCAACCCCTGCTGTAGCAAGAAAGGCTCGTACACTTCTTCCACAGTACCGGCATCCTCACTTAGTATGGCCGCCAACGTATCTAATCCTACCGGCCCACCACCAAAATTATTGATCAGTGCCGTAAGTAGTTGTCTATCAGAACGATCCAGTCCTAATGGATCTACTTCCAACGAAGCCAGAGCTCCTCGAGCAGTATCCACCGAAATCATATCTTCGGACTTGACTTGAGCAAAATCGCGTACTCTTTTCAGCAATCGATTAGCTATGCGCGGAGTACCACGAGCCCTAGTAGCCACTTCTAAGGCTGCCTCAGCAGTGATAGTAACCCCTAAAATACTAGCAGTACGGAAAATGATTTCTTGTAAAGCTTCCGGCTGGTAATACTCCAATCGAGCCACAACACCAAATCGATCCCTGAGCGGAGAGGTTAACAATCCTATACGCGTAGTAGCTCCTATTAAGGTAAAATGGACCAGATCAAGACGTAACGAACGAGCACTAGGTCCTTTCCCTACTATAATGTCTAAAGCAAAATCCTCCATAGCCGGATAAAGTATCTCCTCCACTGTCCGACTTAAACGATGGATTTCATCAATAAAAAGCACATCCCCCTGGTTAAGACCAGTGAGGATAGCCGCTAGGTCACCAGGGCGTTCTATGGCCGGCCCAGAAGTTGTTTGAATGTTTACCCCAAGCTCTCTAGCAATTATGCGAGCCAGTGTTGTCTTGCCCAAACCTGGAGGGCCATATAGTAATACGTGATCTAAGCTCTCCTCGCGAAGCTTTGCCGCTTGTATGAAAACCTCCAGATTCGCCTTCGCCCGTTCCTGGCCAACGAAATCCTGCAACCGTTGGGGCCTTAAAGTTACTTCTAGTTCCTTGTCTCCTGGCAAAGCCTCGCCGGCAATAATTCTCTCTTGCATATATTGGTTACCTCTTCCTTAAAACTTCTAAAGCGGAGCGTACACGTTTTGCCGTGTCCGCGCTACTTTCTACGTTGGCAAGAGCCATTTGCACCTCCTCGTCAGTATAACCTAACTGTATCAGTGCTGCCGCCGCTAGATCCGGTTCGGCAGTGGATATCGTTGTCACATTTGTTTCCTGTGCTAGCCGACGCAACTTATCTTTTAGTTCAAGAATTATTCTTTGGGCTGTCTTTTTACCTACACCACTTACCTTAAGTAAAGCAGCCATGTCCCCACTATTGACTGCTTGAATAAATGCTGTTGCCGTAAGTGTAGATAAGACTGCTTGGGCTGTCCGAGGACCAATGCCTCCTACATCCAGTAGCATGGTGAATACGGAGCGTTCTAACCGTGAAGTGAAACCGAACAAAGTCAGACTATCTTCTCGGACATGAAGATACGTGAATATTGTAGCAGTCTCGCCTGCTAACGGCAGTTCTTGGGATGTGGTAGCAGTGATGGTCAAGGCAAACCCTATACCACCTACTTCCAGCACAGCCCTTTCAGTCGTCTTTTCAATCAAGACGCCACGGATATAATCAAACAGTCTCACTGCACCCCCTGTTGCAACCTTTGTTTGAATCGGGCTACTTGAGCATGACAGAAAGCAATAGCGAGGGCATCAGCGGCATCATCAGGCCGGGGAATGTCACCTAATTTCATGATCCGTTGAAGCATAATCTGAACTTGACGCTTTTCGGCTCGACCATAACCAACCACGGCTTGCTTCACCTGGGGTGGCGTATATTCGAATACTGGAATATCCCGCTCAGCACATGAAAGTAGCACCACTCCTCGAGCCTCAGCTACCGAAAATGCAGTACGTACATTTTTATTAAAAAACAAAGTCTCTATTGCCACCGCCTGCGGCTTAGCGGCCAGAACTTCAGATAGCTGCTCATGTAGACTCAGAAGCCTCTGTGGCACCGGCATGTCAACCGGCGTTTCCAAGCAGCCAAAAGTATGAACTTCCGACCGTCCCGAATCTTGGTGCAACAAGGCATAACCTAATCGGGCAATACCAGGATCTATACCACAAATAAGCATTGTCCTCTCCCTCTCTTTGTACTCCCAACATTTTTCTACAACCTACCAGCAAAACCCTGCCAAAGCAAAAAAACAAGCCTGATCAATTCATCAGGCCTTCTAAAACATGTAAGAGTTCTTTTTCACTTGTCACTGGAATTCCTCTTCGAAGATCCAGTACCGCCTGTAGCGGTAACCCCTCGGTTCTTATTTGTATTCGTTCTTTTAGCTGTTGGGGCCCTCCTGGTAATCCATAAAACACCGCCACTTCATCGCCGTCTAGGCTAACAAAAATGTGTTCCTTGCAGGCAGGACACAGACCAGGGCGATCGTTAAACAACCGGAGTCTTTCGTCGCTTGTCTGGTAAGTGCTAGCGTTATAAATCTGGGCTATCTCCTTTGGGGCTAATAACCTGAGTTCAGCCGACAGCTCCCGTTTCTCTTCAACTCTATGCCCACAACCTTCATAACGGAGTTCTTCTACCAGAACAGGGGGAGATTTAGGCACAGTAGTTGCTTGCTGACTGTTGTAACGATTAACAGCCAGTCCTGGCCCCTTAATGGTAACAACTAAAACCGTAGCCCCCACAAGAGTTAGCAAAAGAAGACCAAGAAGCCAGGGCCGGGAGTTGCAATGCACAAAGCGCATAAAATCCCTCCATTTTTACGCATTGCCTTTGCCTATCAATGTACTATTCCCTTTCCCGGCCCTAAATATACAAAAGGAGCGCCTGCTCGGCGCTCCTTTTATGATTCTAGTTCAGCCAAAATATCATCTGGGATGTCAAAATTGGAGTAAACATCTTGGACATCATCATGTTCCTCCAATTCGTCCATGAGCTTAAGTGTAAGCTCAGCATCATCCCGATCTAGCTTCACCGTGTTTTGGGGAATACGGGCTATTTGAGCTTCGTCAAATTGATATCCCTTTTTTGCCAGCGCCTCCTCCACATCAGCGAAATCCGCTGGTGCGGTAAGAATCTCAATCATTTCACCATCTTCTTGTACATCCTCAGCTCCTGCATCCAACGCATCCATCATCACTTCATCTATGCTTTTTTCTAACCCAGACCGGTCTATAAGTAGACTTCCTTTTTGTGAAAACATCCAGGCCACACATCCACCTTCGCCTAAGTTCCCCCCGTGTCTTGAAAAAATGTGACGAATCTCAGAAGCTGTACGGTTGCGATTATCTGTAAGAAGTTCCAACATAACAGCCACGCCTCCCGGACCGTAGCCTTCGTACACAACTTCCTCCAGATTTGAACCTTCCAGAGTACCACTACCGCGTTGAATAGCACGTATAATATTATCGTTTGGCATGTTGGCATTACGTGCCTTGTCTATAACCATATTCAATCTAAAGTTAGTCTCGGGATCAGATCCACCTTCTCGTACCGCCACCATTATCTCCCGGCCAAGACGAGTAAATAGGCGACTCCGCACCGCATCAGTCTTGGCTTTCTTACGCTTAATGTTCGACCACTTAGAATGTCCCGCCATCACTTCTCACCCCGCTTAAGCCTGCGTAGCCGGGAATCCACGCATTGTTAAATAACAGAACAAATCCCTTACTTTTTTATTCTACCACGAACCACTCCATTATTAAAGCGGGAGAGTTAAAGACGTATAGCTGCGTGCATGCCTTGTCGATAGTCATCCAGTAACCGACTAACAGAAACAACTAGGTTGTCCTTGCTAGAAATCTGGATGTGGCGCCAGTCGGCGCTTATGCTCGCTTTTTTGCTTCAAGCCTAAAATGCGGCGGCCTATCTCCGGCGATGCTTGCCCGGAAAGTATGAAACAATCCAATTCATCATAACTTAATCCCATCTCGGCTTCATCTGTTTGCCCAACCCACAAACCAGCAGACGGTGGCTTGTTAATAACTTCTTCCGGTATATCCAAGTAACGCGCTAATTCTTTTACTTGCTTCTTAACCAGGTTACCAAGCGGTAAAATATCTCCCACATCCCCATGCTTGGTAAAATACCCTACAGTCAGTTCACTCTTGTTGCTACTTCCCACTACTAAGTAATCATGTTGAGCTGCTAAATAATATAGGGTAATCATACGCAATCTTGACTTTACGTTAGCAGCGGCCAGTTGTTTAGGTTTACTCTGATCCACCCTAGATACCAGATCAAGAAGGACATCATATGCTTTATCTAGAACCACTTCATATACAGATAAAGAGACCTTTTGTGCCACCAACCGGGCATGAGCCGCATCTTGAGGATGGCTATAGCAAGGCATGATTACACCGAGCGATGTTTTCGGAAATGCCCTTTTAGCCAAGCCGGCTACCACCGCCGAATCCAGACCTCCGCTTAACCCAAAAACCACTCCTTTTCCACCGGCTGCCACTACTTGATTGCTAATCCATTTGATAAGCTTATCTGCCAGTAACGCTGTATCCATTAACGTCCTCCCCTTCTAAACTCTGTCAACGCAACTATAACACTTTCTCAAAGCTAGGGTCAACGATAGGGATGGCTATTAGAACTTCTCGAAATAATAATGGAATGCGCAGCGGTAATAAATCTCAAACTAATACAGCAAAGGAGGCTTTCTATATGCAACGAGTCATAGATTTAGTCGAGCACAATTTGTTCGGGCAAGCAAGAGCCCGACTACTAGAAATGAACCCCGTAGACATCGCCCATTTTTTGGAAGACTTGTCACTGGAAAAATCTCTAATGCTGTTTAGATTGCTATCTAAGGACAGCGCCGCTAGCGTCTTTTCATATATGTCACCTGAACAACAAAAATATGTGGTTGTGAATATTACTGACAGAGAAATCCGTTCCATCCTCGACGAGCTACGCTTCGACGATACCATCGATTTCCTGGAAGAGATGCCTGCTAATTTTGTTAAAAAAGTGTTAAAGAATGCTGATGAGAATACCCGCCGTCTTTTGAACCAGTTTCTAAACTACCCGGAGAACTCCGCCGGTAGCTTAATGACTATTGAGTTTGTAGATCTCAAAAAAGAAATGACTGTTAAGGATGCTTTAAAGCGCATTAAAAAGACCGGACTAGATAAAGAAACAATCGATACCTGTTACGTTATTGATAATGAACGTAAACTTGAAGGGATAGTGACTATACGAAGAATCATACTAAGTGAAGAAGATGACTTAGTAGGAAACATAATGGAAACAAATATCACTTATGTATACACTCTAGATGATCAAGAAGATGTGGCAGCTAAATTTATTAAGTACGATCTGATGTCCATGCCAGTCGTAGATAATGAAAATCGTCTGGTAGGAATAATCACCGTCGATGACATTCTTGATATTATCGAAGAGGAAGCTACCGAAGACTTTCAAATAATGGCCGGTATTGCCCCGGTCGAAGATAAATACCTAAAAACCAGTGTGCTAACACTGGCCAAACACCGGGTAGGTTGGTTGTTAATATTAATGATCTCGGCTACATTCACTGCCAATATTGTTCAGAGATTTGAAGACGTTCTGCAATCTTCAGTCCTGTTGGCCGCTTTTATTCCTATGCTGATGGACACCGGAGGAAATGCCGGTTCCCAGTCGTCCACATTGGTGATTCGTGGAATTGCCCTAGGAGACATAGAATCTGATGACCTACCAAAAATTATAGTCAAAGAGATGTTAGTAGGCATAGTGGTAGGGTTAGCGTTAGCTGGCACGAACTTATTGCGATTGTATCTTCAAGGCGTCTCTTTACCAATAGCAGTGACTGTGTGTATCAGCCTATTTTTTACCGTGCTTCTGGCCAAGGTGGTAGGCGGTATGTTACCTATGATAGCCAAGCGATTTAACGTCGATCCGGCTATTATGGCCAGCCCACTCATCACCACCATCGTCGACGCTGCAGCCTTAACCATATATTTTACTATAGCATCCAGTCTAATTCTGTAATAACACGTTAGCCTACTGCTATTCAAAAGTAGCAGTAGGCTAATTTATTTCCAATTAAGGGTTATGTGTTTTCCCCAACTCTTCTCTAATTGCAGCAGGCCCGCACTAGTTATAAGTGCGGGCCTGGCAAAATAGCTTCCGGCAACGACCTACTCTCCCAGGGGATAGCCCCAAGTACCATCGGCGCTGGAGGGCTTAACGGCCGTGTCTATCCCCTGGGAGAGTAGGTCGTTGCCGGAAGCTATTTTGCCAGGCCCGCACTTATAACTAGTGCGGGCCTGCTGCATGGTGTGCCCGGCCAGCCGATGCCGATAAAACAGCCTTCTTATAAGAGGAAGTATCATTGCTGGTAGCCGAAAATGAGTAAGAAATAAAACAGCCTTCCAGGATGCTATTTAAAATCCACACTTAATAGTAAAGGGGCCAGGTGTTAGTTTGATTAACACCTGGCCCCTTTGACGTTTAAATGGTTAAGCGATGTTTTCGTTGATCTCTTCTTCGAGATCCATAAGTCTAACTAGCAGTTTTAGGCGGGTATCTTTATCGTCTCTATCACTAGCCCACTCGTCGAGAAGCTGTTCGCGTTCTCGTTTAAGGGCTTCTAGTCTTCTATTCAAGCCCGCAACCTCCTTCCGAAACTTTAGTATACCTTAGTATAGTCCTTATTATCACACAAAAACACAAAAACGTCAAGGATTTCAATGTTACATTTCCATTAAAATGGAATTCGACCACGAAACGGTAGATAAAATGTCGAGCGAGGTAATAAAGCGTTGGGAAAATCATTTAAGATTGTTAAATAAAAGTCATACGGTCCATATGGTATAACATTTACCCGCCGGTGAGAGGCGGAAAAATCTTTAAGATGGCGTCGGCAGGAATGGTATCAGTGACGGAATAAATGTGTCCTTCGCCGATAGGTAGCATACGGGCCCGAAGACCTTCGTCGGTGGCCTTATCCGGCAGCTCGTGTTTAAAGGCAGGGTAATTCTGGGCTAATATTTGCAGCAGCTCCCAAAGAGATAGGTTTTCTTGATTTAGCTCTATTTCAGCCTTACCCAAGAGAGTGTCAAACGGCGGGTAGGCATAGATGCGCATGTACAATGCTCCTTTCTTTATAGATTATGGTGATAGTCGGTAGCTCCAATTATTGCTCTTGGATGATCCCCTATTTTGAGCTTATACTTTCTGAATGCACAGGTCAAGGTTTCGAGTTAGCAGGGTTTATAGTATAATGTTATTGGAAAGGGGTAAATGCAGAAACTTGGTCTAAGCAATTACTTTTGCAATTTGTTCAGATATAACCCCGAGGAGGATAAGGACAGCATTATGAAAATTGGTTTATTAGGATTGCCGTTGGCAGGCAAGACGACGTTTTTCAATCTTCTCACCGGTGCCGGTGTAGCTACGGCAACTTACG
Source organism: Bacillota bacterium (assembly GCA_012839445.1). GTDB lineage: Bacteria > Bacillota > DTU030 > DUMP01 > DUMP01 > DUNI01. The sequence goes on along the minus strand of DUNI01000012.1, from coordinate 4,605 downwards.
CCGGTGAAAGGGACAGTCATACAGGCGTAGCTAAGGTTCCTGATGAGCGTATTGACTTTTTAAGTGGGCTTTACAAACCGCAAAAGACTACCCAAGCACGGATAGATATTATAGATATTCCTGGTCTAGGACAAGGTGGAGCAGCAGAATTTGCCGGTCCCATGCAAGATGCTGACGCGTTAGTGATTATTACCCGTGGCTTTACCAATGATGCCTTGGGTGTTTGTGACCAGCCGCAACCGGCGGCTGATTTACAGGATGTTTTAACCGAACTTATTATAACGGACTTAAATGTGGTAGAACGACGGTTAGAGCGCCTGAGCAAAAATAAAAAAGCAGGTAAGGAGATTCCCGGAGAACAAGAGGCATTGGAAAAGGCGCTGCAGGCGTTGGAAAATGAACAAACGGTTATAGGTCAGGAGTATACTGCCCAGCAGCGTTTGGCCTTGAATAATTACGGCCTATATACAGACAAACCCATGTTAGCGGTGCTAAACACTTCTGAAGAAGGTTTGCGGACAAAAGAGGCGCCGGGACAGGCGGAGCTAGAAGAGTATGCCTACCGGCACCACATGCCTTTGCTCACTGTCTGTGCACCGCTAGAGGAAGAAATCAGCGAGCTACCGGAAGAAGAGCGAGGCTTGTTTCTAGAGGATTTAGGATTAAAAAAATCCGGGGTGGCCCGCCTGGCTCAGGCAGCTTATGCTCACCTGGATCTTATATCTTACTTTACGGTGGGGTCCGATGAGGTGCGTGCGTGGACGATTAAACGCGGTACCACAGCCCGGGAAGCAGCCGGCAAGATTCACTCGGATATTGAACGAGGTTTTATTCGGGCCGAGGTGGTGTCTTATAAGGACATGGTGCAAGAGAGAACTGTGCCTAAGCTGCGAGAAAAGGGCTTACTGCGGCTCGAAGGTAAAGATTATATCGTTCAAGATGGCGACATCATGGCTTTTCGCTTTAACGTATAGACATAATGTATAAACATCATAACACCTGGGTGCCATTGCAGGTAGGGTTTTCGATGAAGGCCGGCAGGGGGTGAACCATTTTGGTATCATTATTGGTGGAGCTGTCCCTTAGGATGTGTGTAATTGCTACCAGCGCCTTTTTGTTTAGTCGCATTCCTATGTTCAGGCGCATGCTTAGTAAGATGGCTACTGGGACGGATAAGGTTTTCTTAACCATTGGCTTTGGCCTTTTCACCCTTCTGGGAACTTACTGGGGGATCGAGGTAAAGGGTGCCATTGCCAATTCCCGGGCTGTCGGGGCAGTGGTGGCAGGACTGATTGGCGGTCCTTGGGTAGGTCTGGGAGCCGGTGCTATCGCCGGTGTGCACCGATGCTCCTTAGGTGGGTTCACAGGTTTTGCCTGCGGCTTGTCCACTACCGTGGAGGGTTTGCTCGGTGGACTGGTGTCGCGGCGGGTCCAGAAGGTTGATTGGGAAGTTGGTCTGGCCACTGGCTTAGCAGCGGAGCTATTGCAGATGCTAATTTTGTTGCTATTTGCTAAGCCCTTTGTAGACTCCTTAGAGCTGGTAAAGGTAATTTCAGTCCCCATGACGTTGGTAAACGGAGCCGGTGTAGGCATATTCATTTCCATGCTTGACAGCATCAAAGCGGAAGAAGACCGCATTGGCGCCATGCAAACTCAGAAGGTTCTAGAAATTGCCCGCTTATCGTTACCGCATTTAAAACGCGGTCTGAACCAGCGTTCGGCCGGTTATACCGCCCGTATTATTTTGGAGCTTACCGGGGTGGATGCCGTAGCCATTACCGACCGGGAAAAAGTATTAGCGCACCTGGGGTTAGGATCGGAGCATCATTTACCGGGGCACCCCTTTCTCACCCAGGCTACAGCCCGGGTGTTAGAACAGGGAACAATAGAGGTGGCACAATCGAAAGCGGATATTGGTTGCAGCCAGGAGGACTGTTTATTGGAAGCAGGGGTAGTGGTACCGCTATTATGCCAAAACCGGGTGGTGGGCTCGCTCAAACTGTACCGGGCCCGTGCCGGTGGTATCACCCCGGTAGATATGGAAGTGGCAACGGGTTTGTCCCAGCTTTTTTCTACTCAGCTGGAACTGGCCGAGGCCTCGCGGCGGGCGGAGTTGACGGCCCAAGCAGAACTTACGGCGTTGCAGGCCCAAATCAATCCCCATTTTTTATTCAATGCTATTAATACTATTGTCTCTTACTGTCGGACCGAACCCAATACGGCTCGCACCTTATTATTGGATTTGGCGGCGTACTTCCGCCGTAACCTAGCCCAGGCTGGCGACTTCTGTACTCTAAAAGAAGAGCTACAACATGTGAGAGCCTACTTGGCCTTAGAGCAGGCCCGCTATGGTCCTAAATTACAATTGGTAGAAGACATACCGGAGGAGTTCCTCCAAGTTAAGTTACCGCGACTGACCTTGGAACCATTAGTAGAAAACGCTGTTAAGCATGGAATAGCACCGCGTTCGGATGGAGGTAAGGTGATTATTTTGGCTCGGCAGAAAGGATCGGATTTATATCTGGCCGTAAAAGATACCGGTATTGGCATGGCGGCCGATATTCTAGCACAGGTACAGCGGGGGGCTCATTCTACCGGCATTGGACTTACCAATGTCAGTGAACGTCTTAAGAATGTATACGGAGCGGAACATGCGCCCACCATTACCAGTGTTCCTGGTGTCGGTACTTGTGTCAGCTTTGCTGTGCCGTTAGAGGTGGTGGGTCATGGGCAATTATCTGCCAGCTAAACTTAAAGTGTTGGTGGTGGACGACGAAGCGCCGGCTCGTTCAGAACTACGATATTTATTGGAGAAAACAGGTAAGGTAGCGGTGGTGGGTGAAGCCGCCACCGGTCCTGAGGCCATTGAACTGACTCGGTCTCTGGAGCCGGAAGCGCTGTTTCTTGATATTAAGATGCCGGGTCAAAATGGCTTCGCCGTGGCCGAAGTCTTGTTAGCAGATGAAGGACAACCACCGTTAATAGTGTTTGCCACTGCCTATGATAGCTATGCTCTGCGGGCTTTTGAAGTGAGTGCAGTGGATTACATTTTAAAGCCTTTTCAAGAGGAGCGTATCGCCCAAACAGTAGATCGCCTACTGGCTTTACGTGCTGGTTTTAGACAGATGGAGCTGGCCACTAACCTGCAATCTTTTCTGGACAAGGTGAAGCAGCAGCAGAACGTGGCCCGGGTGCCGGTGGACACCAACGGACGCATTTTGTTATTGCCAGTAGAAAGTATTTGTTATGCTTACTGCCGGGATAAAGACGTACTGGTCAAGACCAAGACAGACGAGTACCAGGTGCGAAGTACCTTGGTGGAATTGGAAGAGCGGTTGGGCAGTCGCTTCTTTCGGGTTCACAAAGGATATTTAGTAAATATGGACCATGTGGCCGAAGTCATACCTTGGTTTCACGGAAGTTATCTGTTGGTATTGGCAGATTCTAACAACACCGAAATTCCGGTGAGCCGCCGACGGGCGCCTTTGTTGCGCGAAAAGATGGGGATTGTCCTTTAGCGTTATTGGGAACCGTTCAGGACTGATTTAATACCGTTCAACCTCCAATTTATACCGCTGGTCCTCAATGTGTAGATAGGGATCGGCGGTTTTGTTATGCTTTTACATAAGGGGGGAGTGTAGATAAATGTTAGGGTTGGACAACTACCTTGAGATTATTACTAAACGATTAGCTCCCTACTATGATATTTATCGAGACCAAACAGTGATGGGGGAAAAGTTAGATCTGATGGCTCGGTTCAAGATGCGGAACGAAAAGTATTTTTTACTTAAGCAAATTAAGCTGTTTGCTTACGAGAATCACGAGATTGTGCTGGTACGTGGGGAAGAGCAGGTAACCGCAGATCGGGTCAAGCAGTTTTGCACTTATCTGAAACAAGCTGCGGGTGAACTGGTTCGGCCCAGCGACGAACATATGTCTTCGGTAATCACTGGGGTTTTAGTGGCTACAAGCGGAGTTACCCCAGAGGGACAACGAATTATAGAAGACTTTTCTTACAGCAAAAATTTCAGACTTTTACTACAGGGTTGGTGCGAAGTGAGGCTTGTGGCGGTGGATCTCACCGATCACAATGTATATACCAATAAAGCGGGTCGTGCATTACAAGAGGCGTATTGCATATTCCAGGGAAAGGAGGCTCAAGGTGAGACTTATCGTGCCTCAATAGGTTCTACTATTATTTAGACCATAAGGTAAAGGAGGACTTGTTTAATGAGTACCACTTTAATGGTCCTAATTGGAGCTGCAATTTTATTTATAGGTTATGTATTTTACGGACGCTATCTATCAGACTCGGTACTAAAACTGGATCCTAATGCTCCCACTCCAGCTGAGACCATGAATGACGGAATCGACTATGTTCCTACTCCGGCGCCAGTGTTGTTAGGACACCACTTTGCCAGTATTGCCGGTGCTGGTCCCATCACGGGCCCGATTGCAGCCGCCGGTTTTGGCTGGATGCCAGTATTTCTTTGGGTTGTACTGGGCAGTGTCTTTTTCGGCGGTGTCCACGACTTTACCGCTCTGGTGGCTTCGGTTCGCCACGAAGGGAAATCGATCGGCGAAGTAGTCCGGGCCCACATCGGT
>DUNI01000128.1 GCA_012839445.1 Bacillota bacterium | reverse complement strand
TTATGCCCGGAATGCAGTGCCAAGTTTAATTATCAGCTATGTAGTAGTTGTTTTTTAAGTCGTATCGAAAAAAACAAACGCGTGTTAATTAGGAATGCAGTAATCATGGCAGCATTATTTATCTTTGGGATGAATGAGTATGGAGAAGTATTAATTGCGTTGGCCCTGGCTGGAATTCCTTGGGGTTGGAGTGCACTTAACGCAATTACACCTGATATATTTCTATTTTTACCATTGGGCGGTTGGATTCTCTATTTTATAGTTAAGTTAATGGCCTCAGCACTGATTGGAATTTTTGTTCTTCCTTTCCAGGTGTATAAGATCATCAAAGGACTAAAAGAGGCGGAGCAATTGAGAAAATACGCCTCTTAAACCTTTTAGTTGGAGCATTCCAATGGGGTGCTCCTTACTTTGTTATTATCTTTCATTAACCAGATAATAGCGGCGGATCAATTCAGCAGGATACTTGTGGTTGTACAAAGAAGAAACAATTTGTGACTGACTGGCTTATACAAAAGAATCTTAGTTGCAGAAGTTAGTTGCCAAAGGAGGCTGGAGATATGTACTGTACTAATTGTGGTAATAAGTTGGCAGACAACAGTAACAAGTGTGGGGAATGTGGCCATGAGGTATTATTACCCGGTAAGGCGGAGTTTTCATCTGAAAGAAAGGGTGCAAACAACAAAAAACGTTTTCTTCCTGTTGCCATTGGAATCGGGGTCGTCATCATCGCAGTGCTGATTATATTAAAGCCGGCTAAACCAGAGCAGGTTGGAGTACGATTTACTAAAGCGTTCGAGCAAGAAAAGTGGGCTCAAGTTTATAAATACTTTAACCTGGACGAAGTAGAAGATGAGGATCTTGTTACTTTACTAGACAAGGATTATTTCATTGACAGTCTATGTCGTTGTAGCATGGCAGGTAACGGGGTTGAGACGGTGGATTTTGATCCCCAGGAAGACTTGAATGAATTTCAGAACAAATTATTAACTGTTTTAGGATCAGCAGAGGATAAAAACCAATATAACAGTGATCGTTATTGGGAGGGTAACTTTACAATCTACTGGAACAATGGCGGTAGCCAAAGCTTTATCTTACCACTAATAAATACTGGTACTCGGCGCCCTAATTGGAAGGTAAGCATGGCACCATTTGTTGAAACTCGGACGATCGATACCTTAGCAGGGGTCCAGGTAGAGGTTGAAGGGTATTCCTTAGCTAGCCAAGATCAGATGAGAAAGGGCTGTTATCAATATAAAGCTTTTCCTCGTTCTAGGAACATGGTTCAATTATCAGGTGATAGCATTGAGCCGGTTGAGTTTTTAATGGCAGAATCAAGTGCAAAGGTGACGGATTTAGAGCCATCAGCCCAAACAGTGGAGCAAATAAAAAATGCTACTCTTCGTTACCTAAAAACCAACTCACCAATAAAAAAGATAGGGTCTAAGACCAAGGTCTATACTTTTCAGGATGCGCAGTTTGACGAAGCCAGCTTTGCTTTTTTGGATAGCATTAACCATGCAGAAATAAAAGTAATAGAAGTATGGGAAAAATCCATCCAAGACTCCAACGGGAGTGCACAGGATAAAGATGTCTTGAAATACGAGCTAACATATGAAATTGCACGTACGGAGGACGAATGGCAAGTAGTTAACCGATGGGATGGATGGTGGTCTTGCCCTCTCGATTAAGCTGTGCGCTTAGCTGCCCTGCGTTTCTGGGCTGAAAATAGTTTGTTACAGCTAAAAATTGCTATAGTGCAAGCTTCCTTGATCTCGGTAGCCGATTAAATTTCCTGTGAGGAGGCTATACATGCGTAACTGGAAATTGATAGTTATATTGCTTCTATCTTTTGCGTTATTAGGATTCTGGCGTTACAACGAGCTCCAGCAGTCGTTGATTAACCCTGAACACTTAAAAAACCTTGAAGATGTTGACGCCAAAGAAATTCTAGCAGCTTTTTTTGAAGAGACAGCTAGCATAGAAACACAAACCATTCAGGTCCAAACAAAGGTTATCGGTGCTCCTTCAGATGTTTCTCAAGGTCTAAGGGGAGAATCGCTGGTACAATTGAAACACCCCAATAAAGCCCGTATTGAAACGAAAGGGCCTATTATAGGTAGCGATGGTACCAATTTGTGGTTTTACTGGCCCGGCGATAACAAATGTAATATCCTTACAGCCGAGGAATTAGCCGACACAGCCTTTGATCCACAGGAGCTATATGACCTTAACACTATGCTTATTCAACTGCAAAAAGAGTATATGTTTGAAGTCGTTGACAAAGGTAAACAGTGGGAGTTAACAGGCATGAATCTAGACGGAATGCGCTGTTCACTACAGGTAAGCAAGAAGCCTGTACGCCTGCTTAGTCTTATGCTAGATTTTAGTGCCTCACATAAGATTGAAACCTCCTTTACTTATAAGAACGAGAACAAAGAGCTTCCTGACACGTTGTTCACGCCACCGCCAACGGCAGAAATTCTGGTCAATGATCCTCTTCCTTGGCTATTATTGGCTGAGTCAGTGGAAACACAACAGAATATCGAAGAAGCAGCAAGACTTATGACTAAAGCAGCCGAATTAGCCGTTGATACAGAAGATGCTGATGCTTTTCTCTTGGGCCAAGCAAAATATCTGGAGCGATTAGAGCGCTACGAGGAAGCACAGATGTGTTATGAAAAAGCAGTATTATGTGCACCGGTAGGCGAGAGGAAGGCGGCTGCATATTTTTACTTGGGCATGGTCGAGTTTCGTTTAGGTGACTATCAAAATGCTATCGAAAGTTATCATGGAATGCTGAACGAATGTCCGCAAGCTATAGACGCATGGTTGGTATACGAGTACCTGGGTCATTCATATAAGCAGCTGGGTGAGCCCGAAACAGCCAAGGATTGTTACGTTAAAGCCATAGAGATGGCTCCCACCGATAAAGAAAGGATACGGATTAAGTATTGCATTGAAGAGATAGACAATGAATAGACGCGGGTTAAAATCGGTGCTTGTTTTAATGGCGATTATTTTAGTTTCGATAGTACTGTTCAATGAAATTGGCAACACCATAGCCGTTACCAGGACTTTTTACGGTGGTGCCAGCTTTGCAAAGTTTATGTTTCTAGCCACAGGATTATCGTTGGTTATTCAAAACATGGGCGAGCTTACTACATCGCATAGTTCTACTTATGATGTCAGTACGGGGAAATTGAAGGCAAATCCGGCTGAAGAGTCACTGGCTGGTAGCACGGCTGTTGCCTCACCACATGGGCCGTGGCCTCCCCCACCGGATTATGAACGGTTGTTAGAAACGCTAGAAGATATAATCCAGGGCGAAATAGAAAACATATGCTACCAGGCTATGCAAGAATATATCCGGGAACAGGTGCAAACTGGACGCTGTAGTCCAGAACTAGAAAAATATGTGGATTTATCGGCACTTATCTGGGCTTCTGCCGACCTCATGGAAGTGTACGATTGTCTTAAATCATTGTCCAAGCCGCAAGAAGTAGAAGATGTTTATAGCGACATGCTTAATAACGCTTATACCTTGCATGGAGCTAGCGATGCAGTACTGAGTTGTCTCAACCATGGCGTATCAGTTAAGTCAAAAATCAATGTCCAGACTGTAATGAAAGATTTGGAATCACTCGTGGTCGGCAATGTTGTCAGCATCA
>DUNI01000127.1 GCA_012839445.1 Bacillota bacterium | reverse complement strand
CTCCGCCTAAAGTAAGAATATCCGGTAATGTGTATGTGAACAAGTCAATGATAGCTGCGATAATAAACACAGAACCAAGGATTAAATAGCGCCACATAAGACTGGTAGTGTTTACCCTTACAATTACGAGGACAAAATACAAACTGCTGACCAGACCTAGTATAGTAAGTTGCTGTTTAGATAAGCCAAACAATAATGTTACCTCGCTTTTGGTTAAGAACTAGAACCTTCAAAGTCTTCGGTGGTGTCGGTAATAGTAATGCCATGGTCGGTACATTGAAGCTCATAACCGTTACTGCCAGACAATAGATAAACGTAAGGCTCTTTGTTTTGAGGACAAACAGGCAGGCTTTTTAGCTTAAGCAGGGTTTTACCGTCGGTGTTTTTGAACTCGGACTCTGTGGGGTATTTGTTGTTCTCAAAGTAATAAAGCTCCAAAGCTGCTTCTATTTGCTTTAGGTTTGCTTTACAAGCTGATGTTTTAGCGTCATCCCAGGCACTGGCCAAGCGGGGCATGGCTATTCCAGCCAGTACACCGATTATCAACACTACCACTACCAGTTCTACCAAAGTAAATCCTCGCTGATCCTTGTGAACGGAAGCTAACATTGGCAACCTCCTTAGTGCATAAGTTGAGCTCAACTTATAGAATCTACTAATGTGAGAAGTGGCATCATTAGACCAAAAACAACAAAACCAACTACAACACCGGCAACAATAATAAGCATGGGTTCTAACCAAGTAATAGTCATATCGAGTGCATGATGAACGTCTTTGTCCAAAATATCAGCAGCTTGACCGAGCATTTCCGGTAGGCTACCGGTTTCTTCGCCTACTCGTACCATTTGAACAAGAAACCTGGGAATTACTTTTAAGGCTCGCAACTGGCTTGTGAGACCTAGCCCTATTCGAGTGCCAGCTTTCATTTTTTTAATCTCGCCTTGTATGTTCCTATTAAGAGCTGCATCTTCAGCAATGTCCAAAGCGGCAAGAAGATGAATGCCACAATCAAGGCATAGGCTAAGGCAATGGCACGTACGGGCCAGGTGAAAATGCAGGATCAATGGCCCTATAATTGGAATGCGCAGCTGAAGTGAGTCTTGGACAGCGGCACCAAATGGAGTTAGGAAAAAAACAAATGCTAGCAATAGTAACAATCCAAACGTGAGACTTATCTGATGCCACACGACAGGTTGTCCCAAAAACAGTATAATTCTTGTGGCCATTGGTAATGGAGCATTAGAATAAGCTAAAAGCTCTTCTACCTGGGGCAAGACAATCTTACTTACGCCAATAGCTCCAAAAAGAGCCAATAATAATACTAACACCGGATAGACAGCTGCACCAACGATTTTACGTCTGAACTCTAGCTCACGTTCATAATTATCGCCAAGCCTACTATACACTTCTTCTAAATTCCCGGTAGCTTCTGCAGCTGCGGTCATCTGGATTAGAAGCGGGGGGAAAAGATGTCCTTGCCGGGAAATCGCATCTGCCAGTGGTTTTCCTAGAGCTACATCCTGTCCAAGTTTTGTAAATGCTTGTTTATAAATTGGATGTTTAGTCTCATCTGCTATAATCTGAATACTTGTTATAAATGGTAAGCCGGCACGCCCCAAGGCACTTATTTGGCGGACAAACCGGCTTAGGAATCTGATCCTGCTGTTATAAGGTAGCATTCTAGCCAGTAATTTTCTAATTAGGCTTATATTACGGCGGTGGGTTTTTAAAGAAAGAACAAAGAGGCCTTGGTGATGCAATTGTTTTTGTGCTTCCTCAACTGACTTTGCTATCAATTGTCCGCTTACGATGTTTCCTTCAGGTGTACAGGCATCATATGTAAACTGCACTGATGGGTTTCCTCCTGTAAACGCTTGTTTCAGGCAATGATTGTGATGTACCTCCCCTACTCTGCCAGCCAACCAACGGCACGCACAACTTCGGTGACGGTCGTTTGGCCATCAATAACCTTAGACAGACCATCTGCCAGTAGTGACACCATACCTTCTTTGATTGCCAGTTGCCTGATATCTTCTGCTATGCGGCGTTCTAATATCGACTTGTGAATATTGGTTGAAGTAGGATCCAGAATTTCGGCAACTGCTGTTCTTCCTTGGTACCCAGTGTAACGACATAATGGGCAGCCAGACCCTTTTTTTAAACGTATGCTTGACATCTGGTAACGATTAAGAAGAGCTTGTTCTTGCACATTTGGTGTGTACCATTGGCTACAGTGAGGGCATACACACCGAACAAGTCTTTGGGACATAACCCCACTTAAGGCCGATGCCAGTAGATAAGGTTCTATACCCATATCTAATAAACGAGCAATAGTGCTAGCAGCATCGTTAGTATGCAAGGTGGACAAGACTAAATGTCCTGTTAAGGCTGCACGAATAGCAATTTCTGCGGTCTCACGATCACGAATTTCTCCCACCATAATAATATTGGGATCCTGGCGCAATATCGCTCTAAGACCGTTAGCAAAGCTCATTCCTGCCTTAACATTAACGTGGACTTGATTGATACCGGGAATATGATACTCTACTGGGTCTTCAATGGTGATGATGTTTTGTTCCGTCGTATTAAGCAGGCGGAGCAACGTGTACAATGTTGTAGTTTTGCCGCAACCGGTAGGGCCTGTAATTAGAATCATGCCACTTGAACGAGCGAGAAACCGGCGAAGACTTTCTTGGACGTGAACTGTAAGACCCAATTTTTCAATACTAATAATCTGATTTGTTCTGTTAAGTAGGCGTAGTACTAGCTTCTCCCCTTTTATGGTAGGTAAGCAGGCCACCCGTACATCTATCTCTTCGTCCAAACATGAAAATTCCAGACGTCCGTCTTGAGGTGTTAAACGTTGTGCGATATCCATCCCTGCTTGTACCTTAAGCGAAGTCACAACAGCTGTAAACACTTTAGAGTCAAAGTTTATTTGTGAATGTAAGATACCATCAATTCGAAAGCGAACCCTACCACCTTTTCTGGTGGGTTCCAAATGAATGTCGCTGGCACGGTGTTGCACCGCTTGCTCTAATAGGGAATCTATAATATCAGTTGTCGAAAGGGGTGTGGTATTTTGTGCTGTCAGGAGCAGGTTCTCTTCACCTTCAACTAAAGATTCGTCTACCTGCCGTGCTATGTTATCTAATGCTCCATACTGGTTAGTAATCTCGGCAGCGATATGAGCACTGTCTAGAATAACAGGCTGAATGTTGTATCCTGTGGCTAATCTAACCTCATCAAGAGCGAGGATATTCGACGGATCTGCTATGGCTAAATAAAGGGTTTGTCCGACAACCCTAAGGGGTAAAACTTGGTGTCTTTGTGCTAGTGTAGCTGACAGAGTGCGGATAGCATTTGCATCGGGTTTAGAATTAAAAAGATTGCTTTCAGCACCTTGGATCATGATAGACAACACCTCAATGTAATCTTTTTCGCCACCTTTACAAAAATTCCTGCCGAAAACGAGAATTTTCGACATAGCTGAGTGACAATATCAGCGTGTTTCTTTGACTTACTAAAAGCTTACGCTATCATAAGTAAGATGATCGTTCTAGGCAAACAGCCGCTAGGCTCTTAACCTGGCGGCTGCATGTTAAAACTAAAAACAAAAATAACCCCTATACCTTCCCAGACTAGGAAAAGGTTTGGGATTATTGTTTTCTGGTGCGCCCGGCAGGAGTCGAACCTGCGCTCATAGATCCGGAGTCTATTGCTCTATCCACTGAGCTACGGGCGCTCTTAATAGACTCCGGATCTATGAGCGCAGGTTCGACTCCTGCCGGGCGCACCAGAAAACAATAATCCCAAACCTTTTCCTAGTCTGGGAAGGTATAGGGGTTATTT
>DUNI01000126.1 GCA_012839445.1 Bacillota bacterium | reverse complement strand
TACAAGGTACTCTCCTTTTCCCAACTTAGCATTCCCACCGATATCGTTCAGTTCGCCGCCAATGAGTACAGTGGGATCCAAGCCTGCTTTCTCTAATACCAGTGAAGCCATGGAAAGAAAGGGAATCGCTGTAGCCGGTGCTCACGGCAAGACAACCACTACTTCCATGGCCTCACTGGTATTGGAGAAAGCAGGCTTGGATCCCACTGTACTCATTGGCGGCGAACTGAACGATATCGGTGGGAATGCTAAGTTGGGAAAAGGAGAGTACCTTGTAGCTGAGGCCGACGAGAGCGATGGCAGCTTTCTTAAGTTGAGTCCCCACATTGCTGTAGTAACCAATGTGGAGGACGATCATTTGGATTACTATGGCAGTTTGGATAACATTGTGACCGCTTTTCGAAGTTTTGTCGAAAAGGTACCGGATGATGGTGTGGCTATATTTTGTGCTGACAACCCCAATGCTTTGAAAATTGCCACTTCCGCTTCTACCCAACGTCGTCTTACTTATGGACTCAACAACAGGGCTGATTATCAGGCCCGCAACGCAAATTTCAACGCACTTACCAGCACTTGTGAAGTGTGGGAACAGGGGAAGTTTTTGGGCCCATTAGAACTAATGATCCCTGGCGAACACAGCATTTTAAATGCCCTCGCCACCGTAGCTTTGGCACGTGAGGTAGGTGTGGACTTTGATGTCATCCGAGATGCTCTGGCTTGTTTTCGGGGGGTTCACCGCCGGTTTGAACTGTTAGGAGTAGTAGATGACATCCATGTGGTAGATGATTATGGGCATCACCCTACAGAAATAAAGGCAACTTTAAATGCCGCTAAAAAAGCCCAGTTTAATCGTATTATCTGCGTTTTCCAACCACATCGATACACTCGCACTAAATTCCTCTACCGCGAATTTGGAGCCGCTTTCAAGCAGGCCGACATGCTGGTCTTAACCGACATCTACCCAGCTGGGGAAAATCCTATTGCCGGTGTTACCTCACAGTTGATAGCGGATGCAGTAACAGCACAGGCAGGTCCAAAGACAATCCACATACCGGATCTAAAAGATGTAGCTCCTCACTTGCTGGGCATATTGCAGCCCGGAGATCTGGTGCTGACCTTAGGCGCAGGTACTGTCTGGACAATAGGGACGGAACTTGTGCGAATACTTTCACAGCCGGCACTGGCGAAACAGGCGATAGAGGCTTAAAAGAAACGACAGACGGCCAGTGGATGGGGGTGTTGCCGTAGTGGATAAATTCCTTATAACCGGTGGCAAACCGCTACGGGGGACAGTTCGTATTGCCGGGGCCAAGAATGCCACTTTGCCTATTATGGCCGCTACTTTATTAAGCCCTGGCAGCTGCGAAATCAACGAAGTTCCGGATTTGCGCGATGTACAAATGATGAAAGAAATACTAACCCTACTAGGAACGAGTATCGAATCTGGCCCCGGATGGTGTCGGATTAATGCCTCCAATGTGGCTTCTTCTCATGTACCGGAGCGGCTCATGCGGGAGATGCGCTCTTCGGTCTTTCTTATGGGAGCTTTGCTAGGCCGATTGGGGAATGTAAAGGTGTCATATCCTGGGGGCTGTGCTATTGGACCCCGCCCCATAGATCTTCATCTAAAAGGGCTGGCAGCCTTAGGGGCGACAATCAGTGAACGGCATGGCTACATCATGGCTGAGGCAGAAAAGCTGCGAAGTTGTGATATCCATCTGGACTTTCCCAGTGTTGGAGCCACAGAAAATATCATGATGGCAGCCGTGCGGGCCGATGGGGTTACTGTGATCCGTAATGCAGCCAAAGAGCCAGAAGTAGTTGATTTACAAAATTTTCTTAACAAAATGGGTGCTCATATCCGTGGTGCCGGGACTGACACCATTAAGATCGAAGGTGTAGCTGAACTTGGATCAGCTAATCACAATGTAATTCCCGATCGTATTGAAGCCGGCACTTTCATGGTGGCTGCAGCCATGACCGGAGGAGATGTTTACTTAGAAAATATTATTGCTGAGCATGCAGAACCAGTGGCAGCAAAGCTCCGCGAGGCGGGAGCCCAAGTGGATACAGTGGGGGAGCTTGTGCATGTACAGGCTCTAGGACGGCTTAAAGCAGCTGATGTGAAAACATTGCCCTACCCAGGCTATCCTACTGACATGCAGCCACAGACAATGGCCATGCTTAGCTGTGCCGAGGGAACAAGCGTTATTATCGAAAATATTTTTGCCAATCGCTTCAAACATGTAGATGAACTAAGACGAATGGGTGCCCAGATCAGCATCGAAGGCCGGGCGGCTGTGATTCGCGGAGTGGAGCGATTAAGTGGCGCTGCTGTAGAAGCATCGGATCTAAGAGCTGGAGTGGCGTTAGTGTTGGCCGGGCTAGTTGCTGAAGGGCGGACAGTGGTTGATCATGTATATCATATAGACCGTGGCTACGAGGGTCTAGAGCAAAAACTTCTGGCTTTGGGTGCCCAGGTGCAGCGTGTACGGGAATAGTTGGGCAGCTAGGGCTGCCCTTTGTCCTCTTGTAATAAGCGAGGTGAAAGAGCATGCTGTCTAGGCGTTCTTTCCGCCTTCTTTTTGTTTTACTTGTGTTTCTTATGGGCCTAGGCGGGGGCCTAATGCGCTCACCATACTTTCGCATAGCAGAGGTAGAAGTGCATGGTACCCAGCGCGTAAGCCCAGAAGAAGTAATTGCCTTAACCGGTGTAGAGCCGGGCCTGAGTATCTTTAGTATTCGGGCACAAGATGTGGTCAAGGCCGTCTCCGGCCATCCCTGGATTCAAGATGTAGATTTAGCTCGCCAATTGCCAGATAAGGTAGTACTAAATATCACCGAGAGGGATCCGTTTCTGCTGGTGCCTTACCGCACTTCTTTTTTGGAAGTGGCCCACGATGGCGTAGTGTTAGCTGTGCGTTCCACTCTATCAGGACAAGCTTTGCCTTTAGTAACAGGATTTTCAGTAGAAGGAGAAGTACGCCTGGGCCAGCGCTTGCCAGATGAAGAAGTAACCCAGATCAGTCGTTGCCTAAAAGGTTTGCCGGCGGAGTTTCTAACCCAGGTGGCCGAAATCCATCTGGATCCAAGCAAAGAAATTACCCTCTACACTCTTAAGGGAGTCCAGATACTATTAGGTGAACCGGTAAAGCTCAAACAAAAGCTGGCCCTTTTATCGGCTACCTGGTCTGAATTGGAAGCTCATGGGCAAACTGCCGTTAGTATCGATCTTAGAACTGGTAAAGAAGCCGTAGTTCGCCTTAAGCAGTAAATATACCCAGCAATTGTTTTATCATAAACCCCGGTACGGTATGTTATAATCAATGTGGGGAGGTGATTGTTTGTGAAGCGCAAAAGTCAAGTATGGATAACTATTATATGTATCATGTTGGGTGTGATATTAACCGCTCAACTTCGTACCCAAGCCGGGATGCGACAAGAGATCCCCACTAAGAGAATTGAGGAAATGGCCAGTCTGCTCAAACAGGCTGAATCAGAGCGAGATGCATTGCGTGCTCAGGTGCATAAGTTGCAAGCACAAGTAGATGAGGCTGTGAACCAAGGCAAAGGCCTCTCCAGCGTTAAGAAAGACCTGGAACATGCCCGTGCTGCAGCCGGCTTAACTGAGCTTCAAGGGCCAGGGCTGGTAATTACCCTAAACGATAGCACCCGTGTGGCCCAAGCGGGGCAAGATCCAAACTTATTTTTGATTCATGATGAAGATTTGCTCAAATTGGTTAATGAGCTTAAGGCCGCCGGTGCCGAAGCTATTACCGTTAACGAACAACGGGTGGTGGCATCTACCGAAATACGTTGTGCCGGGCCTACAATTTCCGTCAACAACAATAGAATTAGCCCGCCGTATGTGATTCAAGCCATTGGTGATCCTGCAGGACTGGAAAGTGCTCTTAAGATGCGGGGTGGTATTATTGAGACTATGCAATTTTGGGGTATTCAGGTACAAATAGAAAAACGAGAACAGATTCAGCTATCTGCCTACGTAGGTAGCCATGCTTTCCAATTCGCCCAACCTGTGGACAAGGAGGGTGAGAAATAATGCTCTGGCCGCTTATTGGGATCATTGTTGGGATGCTCCTGGGACTTATTTTCCCTTTTTCTTTTCCGGTGGCCTATGCCCGTTATATAGCAGTAGCTATTTTGGCTGCTTTGGACTCGGTGTTCGGGGGTCTTAGAAGTAGTTTTGAAAACCACTTTGACCCTGTGATTTTTATAACCGGTTTCTTTAGCAATGCCCTGTTCGCTGCAGTACTCACGTACATGGGAGACCGATTGGGTGTAGAAATCTATTTCGCTGCTGTTTTCGCCTTTGGAGTCCGTATTTTTCAAAATTTGGCCGCCATGCGTCGCTACCTAGTTGATTATGTGCGAAACCGTCGCCACAAGAAGGCACAACAGTAGAAGCCCAAGGTTTTATGATCCAAGCAGACCCTTACAGCCAATGTGGTTGTGGGGGTTATGTATTTGCAGCCCAGGTGATTGTGTGTTAATATAGTTCGCGTACGAAACACTTTTAGTGAAGGTGATGGTTTTGTCTGCGGTGCTGCCTGAGCAAGTGGAGCAGGTGGGTTTTTACCTGCGCAAGATCTTTCGTTGTTTAGACCGGGATTTGGCCTTTTTACTATCCCAGGAAGGACTTACTTTGCCCCAAATGATTGTTTTGCGTCAGGTACAGGTCCAAAATGACACCACTTTGGCGGAGCTTACTGAAAAACTGCAATGGGCAGCCAGTACGTTATCAGGGATTATCAAGCGCCTGGAACGTGACGGCTTTCTTCGGCGACAGCCGGACCCTACCGATCTACGCGTTTATCGTTTGCAAATTACAGACAAAGCCAAAGTCGTGTTAAAGAAAACATGCGCCGCTTATAGCGACCATTTGGCTTGTATCCTATCGCATTTTTCTGTTGAAGATATGACAGTTCTGCTATCTAGCTTACAAACTCTCTGGCAGGCAGTACAACGTGAACAGCCGCGCCGGAACTAAAGAGGTGACATTATTTGAACCATAAAATAACCAATTTTACTGAAGGCAGCATACCTCGTCACTTAATTGCATTTGCCACTCCGATGTTTTTAGGAAACCTACTCCAGGCTTTATATAATACAGTGGATAGTTTTTGGGTAGGGCGCTATTTGGGCAAGCAGGCGTTGGGTGCAGTGTCGGTAGGCTTTCCTATTATCTTTGCTCTTGTCGCCATGGTCATGGGAATCACCATGGCCACTACTACGTTGGTGTCCCAATACTTCGGGGCCCAACAAATGGATAGAGTGCATCGGACCATCAACAATTCCCTAGTGCTTTTAGTGGGCATGGGCATAGTGCTGTCCATTGTCGGCGTTAACTGCCGCGATGATTTGCTGCGGTTAATTCAGACGCCTGATGATATTTTTCCGTTAGCCAGTACCTACATGGGTATCTTTCTTACCGGACTTGTTCCTACGTTTTTGTATAACGTCTCCGGTGCTATTTTACGTGGATTGGGTGATTCACGCAATCCGTTGCGGTTTTTGGCTTATGCTACGGTGATGAATATCGTACTGGATCCTCTTTTGATCTTTGGTTTCGGGCCGGTACCGCCCATGGGGGTGGCCGGTGTTGCGCTGGCTACCGTGATGGCCCAGACATTTTCAGCCATACTGGCCATGAGCTATTTAGTACGCCACTCAGGTTTGGTGCGATTCAGCAGCGATTGGTGGCGACTTGACCGGGAAATCCTAATTCAAACATTCAAGATTGGAATTCCGGCAGGGCTGCAGCAAATGTTGGTATCATTTAGCCATTTATTCATCGGCTCGCTGGTCAACCGCTTCGGCAGTACTGTAGTAGCCGCTTTCGGTGTCGCTGCCCGCTGGGATCAGTTTGCCTTCATGCCTTCCATGAGTGTGGGCATGGCGGTGTCAGCCCTGGTAGGACAGAACCTGGGTGCAGGGAAAGATGAGCGCGTGCGCGAAATTGTCAAATGGAGCATATTGCTCGGTGGAGGGATCACCCTTCTAGTAACTGTAATTGTGCTTTCTATTCCGGCAACATTGGTCCAGGTGTTTACCGATGACGTAGCCGTAGTTGAAGCCGGTGTTACCTACCTACGCTATATTGCTTGGAACTACATTCCCTTCGCGGCCATGTTTGTTATGGGGGGAGTGTTGCGCGGAGCCGGCGACACAGTGGCCACGTTTATTGCCTCCCTCCTAAATTTGTGGGGTGTACGGGTACCGTTGGCGGCTTATCTTTCCAGCCAGCCCCACCTAGGAATAAAAGGGGTTTGGATTGCCATGATGATAAGCCCTTATGTAGGTACTACTATGCAGGCAATATATTATCGCACCGGTCTTTGGAAAAAGCGTGCCATAGTCAGGCGCAACATGCTAAAAGAGCATTGATATTGCCGCTAACATGCATCTAATATCTTGTCCGAGGGATAGCCCCTTAAGCTAAATATTTATCAAATTAGCCACTGGTTATTTACCGGTAAATGAAGAACATACGAATAGCAGGGTGCAACCTGTACTTAGGCTCGACCGGCACCGGACTCATAGAAGAACAACAAATATTGCCATGCAATAAAGCCTGGAGCCGTTGAATAATAGGCCCAGGCTTATTTGAGAC
>DUNI01000011.1 GCA_012839445.1 Bacillota bacterium | reverse complement strand
CTATGGAAGTAGTGGAAATCGGGTGCACTAATAAGAACATACCGGTTTATTTTGACAAGAATGCTTGGTCCGCAAATGGTGTTTTAGTAGTTAACCGAGTGAAACCGCATACTGGCTTTAGAGCTGCCAATGAGAGTGGTATGGTCAAGATGATCTCTGTTGGACTCGGTAAGGAAAAAGGTTGTACAACCATGCACCAAAACGGTCTGGCGGAAACAATTCCCGCTGCTGCCAAGGTAGCACTGAAGGTAGCTCCCATTATCGGCGGACTGGGGATCGTAGAGAACAGTAAGGAACAAACTGCCAACATCCGAGCGGCTCTTCCGGAAAAGTTGATGCAAGTAGACAGCGAACTTTTGCTCGAAGCAAAAAGCATGTTACCGCAGATACCTTTTGATGAGTTCGATGTACTCATTGTAGATGAAATGGGAAAAAACATCAGTGGTACCGGCATGGATGTCAATGTCATCGGCCGTATGTATAAATTGGGAGAGCTGGAGCCGGAGCGTCCCCGGATTAATAGAATTGCAGTGTTAGATCTCACTGAAGCATCACACGGCAATGCTTTAGGCATGGGTCTAGCGGACATAACAACTGAGCGATTTCACAGCAAGATTGATTTTGCCGCAACTTATGCCAATGTTATTGCCGCCGGCGTAATGGAGCGGGGCCGCACTCCTGTAAGCGTTAAAAACGATCAAGAAGCAATCAGAATTGCATTGGCTTCCATACCTGGTTTAGCGCCTGAGAAGGCTAGACTGATACGCATTAAAAATACCCTTGAACTTGAGGAGTTTCTGATTTCAGAGACACTCTTATCTGAAGCTGCCTCCAATCCGGATTTAGAGATAAAAGAACCGTCGGTAGAGCTCAAATTTGACCAGGAAGGGAATCTACTGTAGACTCATGAATTCTCGGCTTAACTGATAAAGCACTGTTTATACCTAATAAATGAGTATTAGCTAAATTTGGGGGTGTATTTACAACATGCGATTATTGGAATACCAAGGGAAGGAAATACTTCGACGCCATAAAGTGCCTACGCCGCGCGGCATTGTTGCGTCAACAATAGAGGAAGCTTCCAAGGCTGCGGCAGAACTGGATCCGGTGGTTATAAAAGTGCAGATTCCGACTGGTGGCAGGGGTAAGGCAGGGGGAATTCTGCCAGCTGATGGTCCAGCTAAGGCGGCTGAACAGGCTAAGGCACTTTTAGGTAGGCAAATAAAGGGATTTACTGTGGAACAGGTTTTGGTGGAAGAAAGGGTGACGTTTAAACAAGAATTATATCTAGGCATAACTGTGGATAACCGTCATGGTCATAGCGTACTGATGTTTTGCCCGTCAGGTGGCATGGATATCGAAGAAGTTGCTGCAAATCACCCGGAATTAATATATAAGCTACCCCTTTTTGCAGGCAAAGAGCCTGCGGAGTACGAGCTTAGAAACTTTCTAAGAAGGAGTGGGTATACAGGGCAAATACTGGCACAACTAACCTCGGTAGCGAAAAAACTGTGCTACTGTTTTGGGTATTACGATCTTACTGTGGCAGAGATAAACCCTCTGGTACTTACTGAAGATGGCCAAGTTATTGCTGCAGACTGCAAGATGGAAGTGGACGATAATGCTCTCTTTAGGCATCCCGAATTCGGCAGCAAGAAGAAAGAGTTGACCGATCCTCTGGAGCGTGAAGCCAGAGACATAGGTGTTACGTACATCAAGCTGGAAGGAAATATAGGGATCATCGCCAGTGGGGCTGGCTTAGGCATGAACACCATGGACCTGATTTTAGAAGCTGGCCATAGACCGGCTAATTTTCTTGAAACTGGTGGGGGGATCACCCGTGAACTAATACGTAAGGCAGTGCTACTGGTGGCCAAGCATGAGGGTGTTGAGGGTTTGATAGTTAACCTCTATGGAGGGGTTAACCCACTGGTGGAGGCTGCCCGTGGTGTAGTTGACGGATGGATGTCTTTACCGACGCGTTTGCCTATTGTCGTCAAGGCATTGGGCAATCAACAAGATGAAGCCCACGCTGTTCTTAAAGAAGCGGGAGTACCGATTGTTACAACTATTCGCACTGAAGAAGCAGTAGCAGAGCTAGTACGGCAATTGGAGGGGACCAGGGCATGAGCATATTATTGACTACTGAGACCAGAGCAATTGTACAGGGGGCTACCGGACGAATTGGTCAAAAGCAAATCTATTGGATGCTTGAATACGGGACAAACATTGTAGCTGGAGTTACCCCTGGAAAAGGCGGACAGACTGTTCATGGAGTTCCGGTATACGATACAGTGGAAGAAACAGTAGAGAAGCATAATGCCAATGCTAGTGTGCTCTTTGTTCCTGCTCCCTTTACCAAGGATGCAGTATTAGAAAGTATTGCTGCAGGGATAAAGCTTATCGTTTGTGTACCGGAACATGTGCCTCTTCACGATGCCATGGTGATGCGACG
>DUNI01000125.1 GCA_012839445.1 Bacillota bacterium | reverse complement strand
TGCACCAGAAGGATGGTTACATCGGTCAGCTACCAAACAGGGATAGCTAACCAAAATATGCTTTGTATGTATATGGAAATCGCGGTACAATTGGGTTGAGACAATACCTCAAGGAGTGTTCGAATATACATACAAAGCATATTTTGGTTAGCTATCCCTGTTTGGTAGCTGACCGATGGTATAATTGATTGCATATTAAGTGAATGCACCAGAAGGATGGTTATGTGGAATTTTTCCCTGCTATCGGCTGGAATGTTTGTGTTGGTAAAACATGCAATTAAAGGAGATAGGAGCAAGCCCTTTTGGTATAGTGTCATATCACTTGTCGGTTTCTTTATGTCACCGAGAACGGTAGTGGAAGTTATTACCTGGTGACCCAAGGTTATTAACATTGATTAGCACTTTGAAGAATGAAAAAGGCTGTAAGAAAACAGCCAGAACCGCTATTGACAAAGTGCGGAGCTGCAAATTTGCTAGACTGATAACTGGCGGAGAAAGACCTACTACGATGGAGGAGGGTTTCCTGATGAGTATCGGTTCCAATATAGTTGTTGTTGGGGTTACTGTACTCATTCTAATAATAGGGACCCAAGTGCTACTTACAACCAGAAAGCAGAAGGCATTAGGGTACATTCTACCGACGTTGTTTCTTCTTTTTGCCGGATATAATTTATACAAATCACTGTATGTATATAACCCTTACCCTACCATGCAAGAGGGCATGTATATGACCTTTGGCTTAATCGGATTTGGCATTTCTACAGTTACATTGGTTGTGTGTAGAGTGATGGGGAGACGTAACCGATAACAATTGCAGATCCGGGAGGGTTAGGAATTCCCATGCGTTGCCGCATCACAATAAATGAAATGTTTGTTTCCTGTCATTCAGAGGGAGCGAAGTGCCTGAAGAATCTTAAACAAGATCCTTCAGGCCAAGCCTTCAGGATGACAACGAAGGGGGGGCTTTCATAGGAATGAATAGTAAGACAACCACAGTCTTATCCATAGCGACCGTAATTGCCGGTGCGGCCTTAAATTTCCCTGAGTTTCTCATGGGCAGCCCAGCCAACGCCAAGAATATAATCGTTACATTGGCCTACATAGCCATGGGGATTCTCGTTTTGAGCATTAGTGCCATAAACAAAAATCAGCGAATAATGGCGGCTTCGGTTGTATTTTGGCTGCTAACGTTTCTGTTCGCGCTGCTAACTGCTTATGTAAATGCAACCGGAGCTATTGTTGATTGGGCCATACCTTTTGTTATTGTTTTCATAGGGCCCTGGTACGGAATTAGTTTTTTTACTAATAATTTTCTCACCGCATCAATTATAATAGCGCTAATATCTTTTGGCATGTCTTTAGCGGCTTTCCTATTGCTTCAACGCACAAAATGGGATTGACACAATGATTTGGTCCTACATAATCGGGCACGAAATGTCGGGTAAAGACATACTCTTTTTGCTATGCTAGTGGTACGAAGGTGGTCGTAAGAATGAATTTGCTCGACAAAATGAATGGGGCATTAGCATACATTGAAGAAAACTTAACTGATGATATTGACTTTAAGGAAGTGGCGAGACGGGCGTTGTGCTCGGAATATCATTTTAAGAGAATGTTTTCTTTCCTATCCGGTATTACCCTGTCGGAATATATCCGTCGCCGCCGTCTTACTTTGGCTGCGTTTGAGCTTAGCGATAGTGATGCTAAGGTCGTTGATGTTGCGCTCAAATACGGATATCAATCAGCAGACTCTTTTACCAGAGCGTTTCAAAGCTTACATGGTGTGACCCCTTCGGAAGCCAGAAGCATCGGTCAATCACTAAAAGCCTATCCAAGGCTAACCTTTCAGTTGACGATTAGAGGGGGAAATGAGATGAATTATCGAATCGAAGAGAAAGAGGCATTTCGTATCGTCGGCATCAAGAAACGAGTTCCTATAATTTTTCATGGAGTTAATCCGGAAATAGCTGCCATGTGGGAAAGATTAAATGATGATATGATAAAGAAGCTTAAGGAGCTTTCTAATGTGGAGCCCTTGGGGATTCTTCAAGCATCAACTAATTTTTCCGAAGGGCGCATGGAAGAAAAAGGGGGGCTTGATCATTACATTGGCGTGGCCACAACCGAGAAATGTCCGGATAATCTGACGCAACTTGAGATCCGTACCTCAACATGGGTTGTATTTGAATCCGTTGGACCATTTCCTGATACGCTGCAAGATACTTGGGGGCGTATCTACTCCGAATGGTTTCCCTCCTCTAACTATGAATTGGCAGAAGGGCCGGAAATCTTATGGAATGAGGACAAAGATACAACCTCGCCAACTTTCAAGAGTGAAATATGGATACCCATTGCAAGAAGGAATGATTAAAGTGGACAAAATAAGCAAGTCTAGCGGACAGTAAGGCAGTAGAAAGAAAGGCTTAACAGTTTAGGTGTATCCCATTGGTCTGCAATTAAATGCGTTAGGTGTGACTGAACGGTTGGTTATTTATACTATACAGGTTTTAATGTTTGTTCTAACTTACTACCATACTTTTTTGACTCCCTGAACTAATGAACTGGCTGCAGGGCCGGAAATCTTATGGTAATGAGGACAGATATAACATCACCGACTTTCAAGAGCGAAATATGGGTGTCTTTACCCTGTTCTCTAATAGTACGTTTCCGCGAAGTGGGGGTGTAGCCATGAAAAACATCAGTAAAGAACATATCTTACTCTGGGGCGCCCCCATCATTTGCCTTTCAATGCTGTTATTGATGCCTTTCTTAACTCGTACCATAGGGGTTACACCCGGATATGTAGCAGGGTTTTGTATTTATTGGTTTGTCTTTTGCCTTCCGTTTTCTTGGCACAGCTGTAATGGATTTAATGGATTGAAGAGAATTTATGCCCGACAACAATTAAGAACTACAATACCGGTAGAAAAGATGTATCATCTATTAGCATTTGCGCCTTGTATCGCCACCTACTTTGTTGTGTTCAAAGAGTTTGCTCGTGTAGCAGGGTCTCAGGTTTTAATTATTGCTTTAATATATGCCCTCATAAATGGAACTTTGGAAGAGATGTTTTGGCGTGGGGCCTTTAATACAGTTTTTGAGGACAACGTTGTTTTAGCATACATATATCCATCGTTATTTTTTGGTGCTTGGCACGTAGCATTGTATTTTGCCAAAGGAATAGTCTTCCAAGGTGGATTTGCCACCTTGGTCGGTGGTTCGTTTTTTATGGGATTATTATGGGGATGGGTTGCCTACAAAACGAAGTCAATTGCAACTGTAACGATAGCTCACATAGTGACAAACTTTTTTGCTTTTACGGGTTTTATTGTTGACAACTGGCTACTGTGAAGCAGAGGTCTTGCAGCAGCGCTTAGACTAGGACAATTTGGGCGAGTTGAAACCGCACAACGCACCTATTACCCTTGTCGAGTATGACCCACGCTGGCCGAAGAACCGACCTAAAAGGCAAACTGAATACGGGATTAAAGCGCCTTATTTAGAATGAGGCGCTTTAATTATGGTGCGCCCGGCATGGGCGATAGCTTGGCGGTGAGAGTCCGCTATGGGCTTGGCAGTGGGAACCATTAGCCAAAGGCAAGGGTGTCCATCGTGAGGTGGAATCTGAAGGAAGCC
>DUNI01000124.1 GCA_012839445.1 Bacillota bacterium | reverse complement strand
TCCTCTTCTTCAAGATAGCCTCGCATTTGTTCTTCAAAAGAAGCGGACCAAAACAATTCGGACAGATACATATTATAGACACCTTCTATTTATGTTTGTTTATCCGTGGACAATAGAAGGTGTCTATAATATGTATCTGTCCGAATTGTTTTGGTCCGCTTCTTTTGAAGAACAAATGCGAGGCTATCTTGAAGAAGAGGAACATTATCTGTGTTTATTGTGCGGGAAGAAAGTAGACAAGGGAATGATCTATCCCGAGAACGGACTGCTATACACAGCAGAAAGGCACATGCGTTCCCATATTGAGCAGGCACATCAATCGGTATTTGTTTATCTGCTTAATTTGGGTAAACGGCTGACCGGCCTAACGGACCATCAGAAAAACATCTTAGGGCTATTTTACCAAGGAAAGAGCGATACCGAGGTACAAAAGGAGCTTGGCATCGGCAGTGCTTCCACCGTTCGGAACCACCGGTTTGTGTTCAAGGAAAAAGAACGCCAAGCCAAAGTGTTTTTGGTGCTGATGGAACTCTTAAAGACCAGAGACAAACAGGCACCGGCAAATGTGACCACATCTAATAGCAGCCGTCGGTTGCCTAAACGTCACCAAAGAAGATCGGCTGAGCAAGAAAGAATACTGGGAAAATATTTCCTGGTTGGGCCCGACGGACCTTTAAAGAGCTTTCCTGCTAAAGAAAAGCATCGCCTAATAATAGTACGGGAACTGGCCCGGCGTTTTGAACCGGAGCGAGTCTACAGTGAGCAAGAAGTGAACGACATCTTGCAGGCTGCCTACGATGATTATGCTGTTCTGCGCCGGCTGCTGGTAGACTACGGCTTTTTAGATCGGAAGGCGGACGGCAGTGAGTACTGGCTGAAGGCAAATGACGGGAAGGATGGAGGAGCAACAATGGACCGCAAAAAAGAACTAAAGCTAAAGTTCAAGCAAAAAGAAATCCCAGCCGTGGTCTATCAGATCAAGAACACCAGAAACCACAAGATTCTAGTGGGCAGTACAACAAACTGGAAAAGCGTCATCAACGGCCAGCGCTTTCAGCTGGAGATGGGTAGCCATCGCAACCCATTGTTGCAGCAAGAATGGCAAGAATACGGACCTGAAGCCTTCCAGTTCGAGATCCTAGAAAAGCTAAAGAAAGAAGACAACCCCTATTTTGACGAGCGCGATGCCCTTAAAAAGCTGGAAGAAAAATGGCTAAAGAAGTTACAGCCTTATGGAGAACGTGGGTACAACAAAAGGCCCTAAGTTAGTTGGGTTCTGCCTAGTTTTATGGTAAAATTAGGATAAGAAATAAAAAAGGGGTGGACTTCCTTGGAGGATCTTTTTCAGGAAATTGATCAACTAAAGGATAAGATCGACAGTTATCGGCCCTTTGAGGGAGAACTCCTTAAGCAGCTCCGCAACTACTACAAAATTGGATTAACATATACCAGCAATGCTTTAGAAGGAAACTCTTTGACCGAGACTGAAACCAAGATTTTACTGGAAGACGGATTAACCGTGGGCGGTAAGCCTATCCGCGATTATTACGAGGCCACCGGCCACGGACGAGCCTACAACTATATATATTCCCTCACAACGGGTGAAGAGATCAAAGAAGAGCAGATTAAGACTATCCACCGCCTGTTTTACAGTTTGATCGACGACAGCCAGGCTGGGCGATACCGCAACCAGCGGGTGTTAATTTCCGGATCCAACTATGTACCGCCCGATCCTATGACCGTGCCGGTACTCATGGCTGAGTTTGTCAATTGGGTTAAAGAGAGCGAAGGGAAGTTTCATCCGGTAAAATATGCTGCCTTAGCCCATAAAAACTTCGTATTCATTCATCCTTTTGTGGATGGTAATGGACGAGTGGCACGGCTCATTATGAATTTGTGTTTATTGCGCTCTGGCTATACCATTGCCATTATCCCGCCCATCCTACGGGGAGAATATATCTCACTGTTGGAGAAAGCCCATAGGGATGACCGCGATTTTGTTCGATTCATCGCCGAACGGGTCAAAGAAACACAAAAAGATTACCTGCGGTTGCTAGGTGCCTGAATGAAAAATGCCTGCCCTCAGGATTACCTGGAGGCAGGCATTTTTATGTCAACATTCTAAAGAAACTTAGAAACTAGCTTCATCTCCCGGCTGAAGAACAGTTACCCTGGCGTCTGATTTGCTTTCCACTAGCTTCTTAAACTTTTGCGGATCTTGGGCTATCGGTGGGAAAGTATTGTAGTGCATGGGGATTACATGTTGGGGTTTTATTAACTTTACAGCTTCAGCGGCATCTCCCGGGCCCATAGTAAAATAATCACCAATAGGCAGCATTGCTATATCAATATTTTCTCCCGCTAACAAAGCCATATCGACAAAGAGGGCGGTATCACCGGCAAAATAGATTTTCTTCCCGGCAATCTCAATTACAAAGCCGCAGGCAATGCCTCCGGGCAGGCCGCTGCTGTGAATAGCCGGGACCAATTTCACACTGCCAAAATCGGCCGGCAGTTTTCCGCCGATGTTACCTCCTTCTATAGCAATACCTTCTTCTTGAAACGATTGACAAATATCGAAAGTAGAATACACCGTGGCTCCGTTGGCTTTAGCTATAGCTTTGGCATCACCCATATGATCGTCATGAGCATGTGATACCAAAATATGAGTAGGGCGTACGTCTTCCGGTTTGGTAGCGGCTGAAGGATTACCTGTTAAAAAAGGATCGGTAAGTACAATATGTGAGTCTGCCTGAATAAGAAAACACGAATGACCCAGAAACTCAATATTCAGCCTAAACACCCCCTGATTAATTTATCACACAATGCTAGCTATTCGAGCTGTGGCCTCCAAAACCCTTCTTTTAACGTAGATCAGTGTGTTTTACAGTGGCACAATGTATCTTTGAACCATAATAAAATGCAGAACGCTGCCGGCAGATATGAATAAGTGGAAAATCTCGTGGAACCCAAAGCGACCAGGTAAAAAGTTGAGACACTTAGTAGCGTAGATCACTGCTCCCACAGAGTAGGCAATTCCTCCAGCTACCATTAGTATAAATGCTGCGGTAGGTAGCTGCTGTATCAGTTGCGGGAACGGTATCACAGCGATCCAACCCAAGACCAAATAAAAAATGGCCGACAGCTTACGAGACTTAAAAACACGCCAAAAGGTGAACCCAATGCCAATAAGCGCCAAAACCCAGATTACAGTCAACATAGCCCATCTCCAGGTGTTGGACAAGCCGTAATAAAGCACAGGTGTGTACGATCCGGCAATCAACAAATAGATGGCTGCATGGTCTAGTTTCCGTAACCAGTTTTCTTTTTTAGGTGTTGTCTTAACCCAATGATACAGTGAACTGGCGCCATAGAGCGCAACCAGGCTAAGGCCATAAATAGACATAGTAATCAATTTGGCCCTATCACCTTTGCTTAGAACAACCAAAGCTACCAGGCCTACAATACCGGCAATAAAAGTAAGAAAATGCGTCCACGTATTAACCGGCTCCTTCATTTTGAAAAAAGGCATAAAATTCCCCTTCCCCAATTTAATTTTTCCCAGTAAACGCTAAATTACCCGGGCTTGTCTAATCACAACCTAAGCGTTTTTGTGTTAACTGTCAAATTAATAATACACCATTTCGCTCCATAAGCAAGACCACTGGAACATTTTCTGGGGGACACTTTCCATGCGGCCCCATGGTACAGGTGCCGGACAGCCACAGAGGGCTGTCCCTACGTGAAGGCCCTTTCATTATATTGGTATCCCCAGGGGACTGGGGTAGGGGCCGGACTCCGTGCCGGCCCGTCCCCTGAGGTATGGGTACCGGACAGGCACAGAGGCCTGTCCCTACACTATACCACGGGAAACGGGCCGGCACGGAGTCCGGCCCCTACCCCAGTCCCCTGGGGTTACCAATATAATGAAAGGGCCTTCTCGTAGGGACAGCCCTCTG
>DUNI01000123.1 GCA_012839445.1 Bacillota bacterium | reverse complement strand
GTTTCTGGGCCAGCAAAACCAGCCGGCGGGCAAAATCCAGTTCCGGCCAGTCCAGCTCCAGCGGCCCCGCTGAACAAAGAATACCTACCAATGGTTGAACCGGCGGGGCCGCTGGAGCTGGACTGGCCGGAACTGGATTTTGCCCGCCGGCTGGTTTTGCTGGCCCAGAAACGAAAAATGGTAGCTTTTCTTACCACTCCACGTGACTTGGACTTTACTGACCATTTTGCTATCGGCTACATCGTTAAGTCGGAAGCAGAGAACACATGGTATATGGAGCAGTTCCCTTTTCCCCGGGTTATCTACAACCGGGTAGGGATGTTAATAGAGGATGAGGACCAAGCAAAATACGGCTATCTTTTTTCCGAGTTTTTTCCGGCCGAAGATAAGATCCATATCTTTAACTGTGCCTGGCTAAATAAATGGAATGTCTATCAAATATTAAGAACAGTGGCTGGGTTAAAAGTGAACATTCCGGCCACTGACCGGTTCACCTTGGAGACGCTGGCGGAATTTCTGAATCGGTTTAGTCGGGTTTATATTAAGCCCCAAGAGGGATCTCAAGGCAAGGGAATCATTCGCGTAACCAAGTGGCCGGACGTGTATTTCTGCGAGTTTCACACTGACTGCGGGAAGAGGCGATCCCAGGTATGTAATGACTTAGACCAAATTAAGGAACCACTCCTTCCGAACGAGGATTACCTAGTGCAACAAGGGGTGCAGTTAGCTTCCATCAATGGTCGGATAGTCGACTTTCGGGTTCACGTAATAAAGAATGGTTATGGAGAATGGGAAGCAGTGGCTGCAGTGGGACGCCGTGCACCCAGGCAGGGGGTGATGACTCATGGCTGGTGCGGCGGATCTTACGAACTGGCTGAGGGTCTTATGCAGCAGCTTTTTTCTGACCGAGCTTCGGCCTACTTTAGTGATCTTAACCAAGCAGCCTTGGCCATTGCTCGCTATCTTGATTCCCGGCTGCCACAAGCTCTGGCAGAACTGGGGTTAGACCTTGGCTTGGATCAAGATGGGGCCCCGTGGTTATTAGGAGTTAACGAACGACCGAACCGTGTCTTGCTTAGGCTAGTGGACAAACAGGCCGAGGAACGCTTGGCATCACTGTTGCTGGACTATTGCGGATATTTGGCAGGCGCTTAGGCAGCGCCGTCGTCATATGAATAGGACAGGGCACACTTTCGACATTTCTATCATATGCTGTAGTGGTATTCCAATGACGATATAAAAATACTGTTTCGCCCATGAGAAAGGGATGAGACATGATGAATACAAGCCGATACTACCTGCTGCAAGCAGGGAAAATACCGCCTCCGCCTTGCCCACCTAGCTGCTGTGCTTCCACAGGTGAGATAGTCTTTAACCCGGGCTTTGAGGGATCGTTCTCCGCCCAGGGGGTACCGGAGGGTTGGGACGGTACTAATGTTCAGCAAGAAACGGTCCAGCAGAAAATCCACTCTGGGTTCAAAGCGGTGGTGCTGGGGGCTAACCCGAGCAACGATGCAAGTCTCAGTCAAGATATAACTGATACCGGTTTGTTTCTCCCTGGATGTCAGTACAACTTCTCCTTTTTTGCCGGCGGTTCATTAGCCGATGACAGTACTTTTACCGGTTCGGTGGTGTTTCTTGATGCCGGGGGAAACGAAATTGGTCGGACCGATATCAACATTATAGGCCAGTCCATCACTGCCGGCGTAGGGAAGTATTACTATGTAATAACTCCGACTGCCCCAGCCAATTTAGCCGGCATACGGGTAGAGTTTACGAAAGACGGGGTCGGTCAGGTGGACTTGGATGATGTTTCTTTGTCTATTGCTTAGGGCGAGAGCCCACCATGGTTCTACTAATGTTAAATGAGTCCTAACTGAAAGGACGGGATATTTATGAACAGAGACAATTTCTATACACGACAAAACGAAGAATGTCCAGAAGCTTGTTGCCCCAATACAGGTGAACTGGCGCCGAACTTTGGCTTTGAGGGAGATTTCGTGGCTTCCAATGACGATTTAGTTCCTGAAGGCTGGTTTGGGTTCAATGTTACCCAAGAGACCAGACAACAGTTTATTCATAGCGGAGAAAAAGCAGTGGTGCTGGGCAGACGTAACCCGGATGATGCCGGGCTAACTACAGGACAGATTACCGAGGGTGTTAGCCCGGGCTGCTTTTATATTCTATCTTTCACTGCTGGCGGTGAAGGGCCGGCTAACTTTACCGGCGAGCTAATCTTTATTGATTCCATGGGCAACGAGACTACCGCCGGTACTATCCAGATTATAGGCCAATCCAAAGTTTCCGGTGTGGGGGTTTACTATCGCGCTATCTTTGGGCCTGCGCCTGCTGACTTGGCTGCGGTAAGAATAGAGTTCAACAAAATAGGAGTAGGTTCAGTTGATTTGGACGATGTTTCGTTGACCATAGCTTAGTTTTCAAAAGCCCTTGTACGAAAAAGAAACCCTGCCGGAATTTTGGCAGAGTTTCTTTAAATTAATATGGTTGAGCAAAAATCTCTATGGCCATAAGACCCGATTTGTTGCCGGTATAGTGCGAGATACCTACACCAACTTTGCTAAATTTGGGATCTAACATGATTGCTTTGTGGCCGCTGCTGCGCATTAGGTTAGCATGGGCTTGGTAGACAGAACCGGCCGCAGCTAGATTTTCACCCAGATAGGCGTATTTGTAACCTTCTCTAGTTAGTTGCTGTCCGGCGGTGCCGTAGCCGGGGATGTTGTGCTCGTAGATAC
>DUNI01000122.1 GCA_012839445.1 Bacillota bacterium | reverse complement strand
TCTCTTGGAGCGTACGATTGAACTTTCTGCCAACTGCCGCCGGATAGCACAACACAGTTTAGTCCAGTAGCAGCACGAACCAGGGCAGCTGCCTCCCTTACCATGGACACTATGGTTTCATGAAAGCGCCAGGCGATATTAGCAATCTCAGTTCCTGCCAACAAATCAGCTATGATAGCTTCCAGCAGTGGGGCCGGGTTTATCTCGGCTCCATCGATTATGTAGGGATAAGATGTCACATTTTCCATGGGTATGAAAGAGTCAAAGCTTTGGACCCAAGGCACCAAGCTGCTTAGTTCAGATGGAGCCTGCCCTTCATAAGTATTGTGATGGCAAACGCCCAAGATAGCGGCAACAGCATCAAACAAACGCCCGCAACTGGAGGACAAGGGACAATTGACCCCGGCAGCCATTAATTGCTTAGTCAACGCTACTTCACTTGGATATTGAGGAAATAGCTCCAGTGCCAGCTGTTCACCGCGCCGGCCCAAGAAAAAGCTAAGATAAGCTACAGCAGTCACAAAAGGGTTACGAATAGCGTACTCACCGCCTGGTAACGGTACCGCCGCCAACTGGTAATGACGCCGGTAATTAGCGTAATTGCCCACCACAACTTCGAACCCCCACAATTGTCCGTCTGTACCGTAGCCAGTGCCATCCAGCAAGATACCAATGGCACCCTCCACCAGGCCATTTTCCCCTAAACAAGCGGCTAAATGAGCATGGTGATGCTGCACCCCGGGATGGCGAACGGCACCGAAGCGTTCTGCCAACTGAGAAGCGATGCGGCCGCTGTAGTAACCGGGATGCAAATCAGCCGTAACCAGTGCCGGCGTTACCCCTAGTTCCCGGCAAAAGGTAACAATGTTTTCTATCAGGTTACGCTTGCTTTCCACAGTGACAACATCGCCCATATGCCGGCTTAGATAGGCCTGGTTATTTAACACCAAGCAGAAGGCATTCTTGAGATCGCCACCTACCGCCAAAGTAGGCTTATCTGCCCTAACCGGTATTGTTATAGCAGCAGTATAATACCCGCGGGACCGACGGATAACTTGGGACTGGCCTGCTGCTACGAAAGTCACCGAATCGTCACAGAGCTGCTCGATAGAGCCGTCATAAAGAAGAAAGTAGTCGGCTATCTGCCCTAGCTCCATCAATGCTTGCCTGTCGCTGTTGACTGCCGGCAAACCGCTCCTGTTTCCGCTGGTACAGCCCATAACATCTACCCCGGAAGCCAACAATTGCCGCTGCAGCTTCGTATAAGGCAGCATCACGCCCACAGTGTTTAGTCCGGGAGCCAACGCCGGCGACAGCCCAGCCCCGGTTCGCATTCTAAGAAGCACAATCGGTGCCTCTGGCGAAAGCAACAGCCTGGCTTCAGCCGCTGTAACCCGGCAGATTTCGTTGGCTACTTCCAAGTCCCTGGCCATGACCGCCAGCGGCTTGGCCGGTCGCCTTTTACGGCACCGCAGCTCCATTATCGCTTCGTCATTTCGGGCATCACAAGCCAGATGAAAACCGCTGCTCCTTTTTATCGCTAAGATCTTACCGTCCCTCAGCCAAGCCTGAGCCTGCGTCACAGCAGGTTGCCCCTGGCCTACTATTTGACCGGCTCGATCCACAATCTTATACGTAGCTCATCTTCCTTTCTTAGTAACTAGTTTATATTATTCGTTACCGGTACCAAAAGATGTAATACACAGCCAAGACTTCTAGTTGCGACTACGACCAACATCCTATAAACATCGTATCAATAGTAGATCAATTTTCCTAATTTAAGAGGAATTTAGTGCTAGATGCCGAACATGTAAAATAACGGATTTAATGAAGCATTTTAGAATTAGTAAAAACATTAACTGCCCCGACAGCTGGTGACGGGGTAAGTGTAGTACAATTAATTATGGTGAGGTCATGAATCAAGTAGAGAAATCGGAGGCGCAACTGGATGGACAATTGTGCTGAAAAACAGAGCCTCTCAATATATTGCTTAGACGGATTTAAAGTATATCGTGGCCAAACTCTTATTTCACCTAAAACGTGGCGGCGAAAAAAGTAGCTCTTTTGCTAAAGTATCTTCTGGTAGCTGACAAACCGGTGCCGCGACATGTCTTGGTGTCCGAATTATGGTCCCATCTGGAAGAAGCAGCCGCTCGCCACAACCTAGCCGTTACCCTTTATAATTTACGTCGTATACTGTGGCCACAGCGCACTGGAGGTACCGAGCCACTATACATAAAAAGTGATGCCAACTATATCAAGCTACACTGGGACAATATAGCTTTTTACGATGTTAAGGCATTCCAAACCTCTTATCGTGAAGGACTAAAAGCCCTTAACCAGAAGCTGTGGAGTCAGGCTGTGACTGCCTTAGCCGCTGCCAATAAACTATACAAAACTGATTTCTTGGCTGATGATACAGATGAAGCCTGGATCTTAAAGAAGAGAGCTCAACTCAGAAACAATCGCTTAGATATGCTGGAGCATCTGGCAGAGGCTTTTATTAAATTAGGATGTTATCGCGAGGCCTACCCGCATGCTGAAGCTCTAGTGCAACTAGATCCATGCAGAGAGGAAGGACACCGTATGCTAATGAAGATACTGAGTGTTTTGGGGCATCGCTCCCAGGCCATAGTTCAATACCAAGAATGCAAAAATATTCTACAATACGAACTCGGAATACAACCGGGTCCAAAAACCAACAACCTATACCATCAGATCATCCGCGGGGAGGGCCACTAAGGCCTCCCCGTTGACCGCTATTGATGGAGAATTGATTGAGGATTCATCTTCGATGCTCTGGACCATGCTTACTTGATAGACTCGAGATTAGAAAATGTATAGGAGATAACAACATGTCTGTTTCCCTAAACAGCAAAAAACCACATAGACAACTTAGAAGACAGCTTACACGCCGCCTATGGGCCAAAAAGATCATAAGATATTTGTATTCTCTGTTATCAACTGGAAATGATGGTGTCAACCAAGCCCGAAACGAATCCTAGAAGATTAACATTGCGGTTAACTTAATTAGGTATTGTTAAGTTGGAGTACCAGCTATAAGAGCAGTAGATGTAAGAACATTCCTAAACAAGGAAGGAACTGGAATATGGATGGCGAATATATTAACAAGTTGTCTGTTTACTAGGAAGTGTTTACAGTCTAAGACTGCAGAAGGAAGCATTTTCAGACCATAATGCCATGTCAGGAGTGCAAATACATGTTAGAGAGAACCCGATATAGAACCAGATCCCAAATAATCAACTTATACCAGAGAATTGTCAACGGGGAGAGCCGCTAGGGCCTCCCCGTTGACTGCTATTGATGGAGAATTGATAAGGAGGTGATGCCAGGAGCATAAAGTAGTGACATAACGGAGCAATAGGGATCGTTTGTGCCAAAAATATTCAATAGGAGGTTATATGAATTGACATTCAGGTCAAAACGTCTTGTCGCCGCCTTAACTCTGTGTGCATTGGTGTTTACTGCTATTCCATTAGCGGCAGCGCCAACAGCATCTGATATTGAAGGCCATTGGGCCAAGACGGCTATCGAACAACTGGTAAATATGGGGGCGGTGTCCGGCCTTCCCGATGGCACTTTCCGACCGGATCTCACTGTCACCCGAGCCGAATTTGTAACCATGGTGAATAAGAGTCTAGGGATTACACCGATAACAGGTAGCTCTCGCTTCCAGGACGTCAAGCCGGATGATTGGTTTGCTGGCCAAGTGGAGGCGGCAGCGGCTAACGGTTATGTAACCGGTAATCCGGACGGAACCTTTAGTTCCTATCGGCCCATTACCCGTGAACAAGCGGCAGCGATGTTGGTACGGGCCTTTGGTTTTGACCAACTGGCTACCGAAGCCGAACAAGATGCTGTGCTGGCATCCTTTGTTGATGCTGACCAAGTGAGCGCTTGGGCCAAGGCCGATGTGGCTACGGCTGTTAGTTTAGAACTCATGAGCGGTTACACGGCCACCACCCTAGCACCACAACCGGCAGATTTGTCGGCAGCCGAGTGGAAGCAGTGGGAGGCCGCCCGCACCACTGAACAAAGAGAAGCGGTATTAAAGCAGCTAGGGAGCAACGGTCTAATCACCCGGGCCCAAACCGCAGCTATCCTAGTAAGAGCGTTAGCTTTGAAACCAGCTGTTGAAGTAACAGTGTTTGACGAGGCCGGAATCTATGGACCTGAAGATGGCACAGAAACCATCAGCGGTGACGTTATTATAAGAGCCGAAGATGTTACCCTGCAGAATCTAATAATCACTGGCGATCTTATCATTGACGAAAGAGTCGGTGACGGTACTGTTATATTAGAGAACGTAACTGTAAAAGGTGACACCGAAGTCAAAGGCGGCGGGACTGACAGCGTTATTTTC
>DUNI01000121.1 GCA_012839445.1 Bacillota bacterium | reverse complement strand
TTCTCTTACCACCGGCGGCAGACCTAATTGTTGCAAACTCGGAGGACACAGGGCTACCGTTCTTAAGGCGAGGGCATGGTTGCCTTGTTGGCGAAAGGCGTTGACCCTAAAACGCCCTAACTTAAACCACGCCCTCGCCTTAAGAACGGTAGCCCTGTGTCCTCCGAGTTTGCAAGAGTTAGGTCTGCCGCCGGTGGTAAGAGAACTTGCTCTTAGAACCGGAGGCCTAATCCTAGTTGCCGGTCCCACTGGCAGCGGTAAATCAACCACCTTAGCAGGTATGATCAACCACATCAACGCTGCCCGCCGTTGTCACATCATTACCTTAGAAGATCCTATTGAATTCATTCATAAACACAACCACAGTATTGTTAACCAGCGGGAGATCGGTCGTGACACCAAAACATACGCCAGCGGGCTACGAGCTGCTCTAAGAGAGGACCCGGACGTGATCTTAATCGGTGAAATGCGAGACCTAGAGACTATTTCCATTGCCATCACTGCCGCCGAAACCGGGCATTTGGTATTGTCTACCCTACATACTACAGGTGCTGCTCAAACCATTGACCGCATAGTGGACGTGTTTCCACCCTACCAACAAAACCAAATAAAGCTGCAGCTGTCCAATGTACTGGCTGGCATTATTTCGCAAAAGCTGCTCCCACGCCAATGCGGAAAGGGACGCGTGGCTGCCCTGGAAATACTGGTGGCTAACCCAGCCATTCGCAACCTGATCCGCGAAGGAAAAACTCACCAGATCGACTCCATGATCCAGATCGGCGGCAGGTACGGTATGATCACCATGGATAAGTCGCTGGCTAATCTCTACCACCTAGGGCTAATATCGTACGAACAAGCCCTGGCCCACGTCAATAATCCCAAATCATTATCGAACTAGCCTAAAACATTTAACGGACAGGCACAGAAGCCTGTCCGTTCTGTTCGTCCAATAAGCACCCATACCAGTAAAACCCACATCCTGCTTCGGTTAAGGGTGGTTTCTAAGACGCTTTTCCCCTTTATATCCGGGGGCCAGGTCGGGAGAAATTGACATACAAAAATGGTTGTGTTAGATTTAGATAGTTAGATGTCTAACTAATTCATGGCCTGAAATACTGGCAAAATACCGGCAAACATATTTTTCTCATAAGGGGTGTCGTGGGTTGATGAATTGTAAAACTGATACTGCCTGGGATAAGAGGTTTAATACGTTATTATTTCAGATTATAAGGCTCCATTATATCCGTGTTCACGATCTCATGAGTGAACTGGGCCTGTCGCGCGGGCAACCCCCTATCCTAAGACTTCTCTGGGAACAAGACGGGCGCTGCCAACGTGAAATGGGCGACATACTACATCTGAGCCCGGCTACAATAAGTGTAATTCTCCAGCGGATGGAACAAAACGGATTGTTAAAAAGACGACCTGATCCTGATGATAGGCGGGTTTTACAGGCCTACCTTACTGACAAGGGCCGGGAAGTGCAGTCGGCGGTAGAGCAAACCTTGTCCGTGTTGGAAGACGAATGTTGCCACGGATTCACACCGGAAGAAAAATCCCTGCTGTCTCAATTTATGTTAAGGATAAGAAACAACTTGCTTAAGGCTACCGGCAGTCCAACTTCTCGACAGTCTTAGGCTCTAAATTGTTATCTGAGAAGTTAGAAGGGGTGAACCGTAATTTGATCAGACTATATAAATTCCTTAAACCGCATTGGAAGGCTGCTCTTTTGGCACCCATTTTGATGTTTATCGAAGTTCTGACCAATCTCTGGCAGCCAACCCTGATGGCAGCCATAGTCGATAAAGGAATAGCCAATGGGGATATCCCTTTCATAATTCGCACCGGCCTCATCATGATTGGCATAGCTCTGTTAGGAGTTGTCGGAGGAGTCGGTTGTACCATAGCCGCCAGCATTGCCAGCCACAAGTTTGGAGCGGATTTAAGAGAAGCTGTATTTAGCAAAGTTCAAACCTTTTCTTTTGCCAATCTGGATAAGTTCAAGACCTCGTCCTTAATTACCAGACTTACTAATGACGTAGTACGAATGCAAAATGTGGTCTTGATGTCTCTGCGCATGCTCATTCGAGCCCCGTTGATGTGCGTGGGCGGCATAATCATGGCTGTTGTCTTAAATGCCCGGCTTACGGTGATTTTACTGGTGGCTATACCCATTTTGCTGCTTCTTCTGGCCACCGTTGCCGGCCGGGCTTTTCCCCTTTTCGCCAAAGCACAACAAACCCTAGATCGGGTTAATGCCGTCATGCAGGAAAACCTGGCCGGGATGCGCGTGGTTAAGGCCTATGTAAGATCGGACCGGGAACAAGTTAGGTTCGGCGCGCATCCCGGCCAGGTTTTCCTGCATGACGGCATTAACCCGATCTAGGGTTTGTTGTGCTTTGGCGAAAAGGGGAAAAGC
>DUNI01000120.1 GCA_012839445.1 Bacillota bacterium | reverse complement strand
CCTCGGCTTACAACTGCTCTATTCTATGAAAAACAACGGGCAAGGGTTACTTGCTTTGTTGGCAGGGAAGAGGATAATTAAGGAGAAAGTAATGTTCTTGAGTAGCGAAGATATGAGAGGGGCGAGGTTTTATGAACCACGTTAGTGATTATTTTGTTATTGACGGCCATTGTGATGTTTTGTACCAGCTGGAACAGGATGAAGGCCAAAGATCTCTTAGGGAGCGACCCGAGGGTCAGGTTGATCTGAAACGTCTACAGGAAGGTCAAGTAGCGGCTCAGTTCTTTGCTCTTTACGGCGGAGAACCGAACCGGTTAATGTTGGCACAGTCCAGTGCCCTAAAACAGATAAAGCTGTTGTATCGTGAACTTAAGACTAACCCGGAACTGGTGTTAGCTGGTAGCCGGGAGGATGTCCTAAAAGCCAGAAATGAGGGTAAAATAGCTGCCGTCCTCAGTCTGGAAGGGGGCGAGCCCTTAGGAGACGATCCCGGATTACTGGAAATATTTTATCGGTTAGGTGTGCGAGCCCTGGGCCTAACCTGGCATGAGCGCAACTTACTGGCTTCCGGTGTGGGGGACAGGGAATCAGGCGGTGGCCTGACTGCGTTAGGTCGCATGGCGGTAAGAATGGCTCAGGAGCTAAAAATACTGCTTGATGTGTCTCACTTGAGCAAGCGTTCGTTTTGGGACTTAATCGATTTGGCCCAGGGACCGATCATAGCGTCTCATTCCTCGGCCTACGCTCTTTGCCCGCACCCGCGCAATCTTACTGATGACCAGGCCCGGGCTTTGGCCCAAACCGGCGGCGTTATCGGTGTTAACTTTAACTCCCCGTTTTTGCGGTCGCAAGGGCGGGCCGAGCTGGCCGATGTGGTGAATCATATCGATTATCTGGTTCAATTGGTGGGACCGGAGCATGTGGGGATTGGGTCTGATTTCGATGGTATTCCTGCCGGCCCCCGGGGTTTAGAGGGCCCCCACCGGTTTCCGGACTTAGCCCTAGCATTAAAAGAGCGTGGATATGAAGATAAGGACATTAGTAATATTATGGGAGCCAATTTTCTGCGTGTTCTTCCTTAGGTTAGTTTTTGTGTGATATAATAGGAACCGTTCGTTTACAAAGGCCTTCAAGTACCGCTATGATACGAGCTCTATATAAGGGGGGAGAGCATTGACTAAGCGAAGACTTAGTGCTTGGGTAGTTGTTGCTCTGGCGGCATTTCTTACTATTGTCGGTTGTGGGTTCGGCAACTTGGCTGCTGCTACTGAAGATACTCCTAAACCGGCAGTGGAATTGCCGCCACCACCACAGACAATTACGCTAGCGGCGGTGGGTGATGTAATGGCCCATATGCCGCAGGTTAATGGCGCTTGGGATCCTGAGCGGCAGGTATATGATTTTACTCCTTCTTTTAAGCTGATCGAATCTTACTTAAGTCAGCCGGACATTACGATTGCTAACCTAGAGACGGTGATAGACGACAGCCGTCCTTATCATGGCTACCCGCGCTTTAACAGTCCCAGCAGTTTAGCCTTGGCTTTGAAAGAAGCCGGGGTAGATATTGTTACTACAGCTAACAACCATGCTTTAGACCAAGACGAACAAGGATTGCTCAATAGTCTGGATAACTTAGATCAAATTGGGCTAATGCATACCGGCACCTTCCGGGCGTCGGATGAGCAGGTACCACTACTTACCGAAGTGCAAGGATTTAACTTGGCTTTTTTGGCTTACACTACTACCACCAATGGATTACCGGTACCGGCCGGTAAAGAGTATCTGGTCAATATGTGGGATAAAGAAAAGGCAGCCGCTGATATCAAGGCTGCTCGAGATCAGGGTGCCGAGTTTGTAATTACCAGCATTCATTTCGGCCCCGAATACCAGCGCCACCCATCATCAGACCAACAAGAGATTGTGCAAGAACTAATAGAACTAGGAGCTGACCTTATTTTAGGTTGTCATCCCCATGTGGTACAGCCATGGGCGGAACAGATCAAGCCTGGCAGTGACCAACGGGTACTGGTGGCTTATTCGCTGGGAAACTTTATTTCCAACCAATATTTTCCGTATACCGATCGCGGCATTATTCTTTATGTCACCTTGGCTAAAGATCCGCTCTCCGGTGTCATCGACATTGATTCTTATCGAGTATTACCGACCCGTGTCCTGCGCGAACAGCGTCACACTGTTGTGCTGGATGATAAGTTGGAATTTCCTTAGCCACAATTCATCTGCTAATTTCAGAGTATTATTAAGCTAACTGTCGGAGGAGATATAAATGGAGCTTAGAAACATTGCTATTATTGCCCACGTAG
Source organism: Bacillota bacterium (assembly GCA_012839445.1). Lineage (GTDB taxonomy): Bacteria > Bacillota > DTU030 > DUMP01 > DUMP01 > DUNI01. The sequence continues at coordinate 23,101 of DUNI01000120.1, read as the reverse complement.
ATCACGGCAAAACTACTTTGGTTGATAGTATTTTGCGCCAAACCGGTGTGTTTCGTAGTAATCAAGAAGTAAAAGAACGGGTGCTGGACTCCGGGGAACTGGAGCGCGAGCGCGGAATTACTATTTTGGCTAAGAACACGGCTGTGTTTTACAAGGATACCAAGATCAATATTGTGGATACTCCCGGTCACGCCGATTTTGGCGGTGAGGTGGAGCGGGTTCTTTCCATGGTAGATGGCGCTTTGTTAGTGGTTGACGCCTTTGAAGGGCCTATGCCCCAGACCCGTTTTGTGTTGGAAAAGGCACTGGCTCAAGGAGTAAAGCCTATTTTGGTGGTAAATAAGATCGACCGCCAGGGGGCGCGGCCGCAAGAAGTGGTGGACGAGGTCCTGGAATTATTCATTAATTTAGGTGCCAATGATGAGCAGATAGAGTTTCCAGTGCTATACGGTTCGGCCCGGGCGGGCGTAGCTCAGCCTGATTTAGACGAGGCCAAACGACTGATAGCGGCCGAGGAGCAGAATATTTTACCGCTGCTGGATGCAGTGCTTAAGTGGGTGCCGGCACCAAGCGGCGATCCGGATGCGCCTTTGCAATTATTGGTGACTACCCTTGATTGGAGCGATTATGTAGGGCGTATTGCCGTGGGCCGTATTGTGGGCGGTATACTTCATTCGGGGCAAGAAGTGGCGGTAGCCCGGGGCGATGATGAGCCTGAAATATCTAAGATTGCCGATGTGTTTACGTTTCAAAGTCTGAAGCGGGTACCGATTGAGAAAGCGTCGGCCGGCGATATTGTGGCTGTAACCGGACTTCCGGATGTGACTATCGGCGCTACCATCATGGATCCGGTTAATCAGCGGCCGCTGCCGGCGATTACGGTGGATGAACCTACGCTTACCATGACTTTTAGAGTAAACGACGGACCTTTTGCCGGTGAAGAAGGTGAATACATCACCTCGCGCCAGCTACGCGAGCGTCTGTGGAAGGAGGCGCGCAAAGACGTAGCGCTTAGGGTTGAAGAAACCGACAGTCCGGATGCTTTCACTGTGGCCGGCCGGGGAGAGTTGCATCTGGGTATTCTCATTGAGACTATGCGGCGCGAAGGCTATGAACTAGCTGTTTCTAAGCCACACGTAATATTTAAAGAGATTGACGGGGTCAAACATGAACCGTTGGAACAGGTAACCGTTGATGTTTCACAAGAATATGCCGGTGCTGTTATTGAGGGGTTGGGAGAACGTAAAGGCGAGCTTCAGAGCATGATGCCCCGAGGTGAGGAGCGGGTGCGGCTGGAATTTATTGTCCCCATGCGGGGTTTAATTGGCTATGCGTCTCAATTTGCCACCGAAACTAAGGGGACAGGCATTCTAAACCAAAACTACGGTGGCTACGGCCCTTACCGCGGATCGGTTCCTACCCGTTCTTGCGGTAGCCTGGTGGCGTGGGAAGAAGGCCAGGCTACAGCTTATGCCATAGGAAACATTCAGGAACGAGGCGTACTTTTTGTGACACCGGGGACCCGGGTCTATGAAGGAATGATTGTGGGGGAGAACTCACGACCCGATGATATGGACGTGAATATCGCCAAGAAAAAACACGTGACCAACATGAGGTCGGCCACGTCTGATATTAGCGTTAAATTAGATGAGCCCCGGATAATTACTCTGGAACAGGCTTTGGCTTATATTAGTGATGACGAGCTGGTGGAAATAACTCCCCAGAGTATACGGTTACGTAAGATGATCTTAGATCGCAGTGAACGCAAGGATGCTAGAGCTAGGGGCTAGGACTGGGATCCGGCAGTTTAACCGAGTGTAGTTCCACAACTTGTCCGTAGCGGGTGTATAGCCGGCGGGCGCGTAGGTTGCGGACCGCTTCTCTTATGGGGGAGCGGTCCGCAAACTTATTTACGTGCGTCTTGCCGATCTCGGGATGAATTAGCTTTCCAGGGCCACCCACACAGCCGCCGAGGCAGGCCATGCCTTCGATAAAAGTGGCGTCGAGCAAACCTTGTTCAGCCAGCTTTAGGAGCTGGCTACAGTCTTTTATGCCGTTACCGCGCTGTATTCTGACCTCTAGATTGGGGGCTAAGGTGTTAATGCTGCGCACAATGGCGGTGGACACACCGCCAATACGGCCGTAGATACGTCCGTCGTGGCTGGCATCTTTAAGATCCGGGTTTTCAATCTGGGGGGCAATGTCAATGGCCCCTGCTTGGAGCATGGCTGCCGTTTCTTCAAAGGTAAGGACAAAGTCCACGGCCCCAGCCAGCTCTTTTTGGCGCGCTTCTGACTTCTTGGCGATGCAAGGGCCAATGAATACCACTTTTAGCTCGGGGTTCTCTGCTTTGAGCAAGCGGCCGATGGCAATCATCGGCGACACAGAATCAGAAACGAGATGGGCCAGGCGAGGCCGAAACTTTTGCACCAGACGGATAAAGGGCGGGCAACAACACGATGTGATCATAAACGGATCGCCACGCTCTCGCCGGCAGATGTATTCCTCGGCTTCTTTGATGGTAATCACGTCTGCTCCCAGTGCCACTTCCACCACGCGATCAAAGCCAAAAGCCTTGAGCGCGGCACTGATCTGCTTGCCAAAGATACCGGGGCCAAATTGGCCGGCGAAAGCGGGAGCCACCACTGCCGCTACTTCTTGCTCCCGGTCAAGTAACAGCCTGGCCACTTGCACAATTTCCGCTTTGTCAGAGACGGCAGCGGCCCGACAGGCACCTACACAAAAACCGCAGTTTAAGCAGCGCTCATCGTTGATACGTGGGCCGTGCTCGGTGTTTTCAAATGCGCCTGTCTCGCAAGCCAGTTCGGCGGCACATTCTATGTCGTCGCAAGGACTGCAAGCTCCGGGAACAGCTACCATGGTCGGCCCTTCCGGAACACGAAGATGCCAGGCTCGCTTTGCTGCCTGAGCCAGGGTTTCGCCATCGGTTTTAGGATTTAGTCCCAGGGTGCAACGGATCAGGGAATGGGCCATAGATTGAGCGTTGTATGGGCGTTTTAACGAACGAAACCAAAAATCGGTTGTTTCAGCGGCAATCTTCTCTATTTGGTCCGGCAAACTACCGTCTAAAGTGGCAACGGTGATCTTGTGCCACAGCTGACGGTGCAAAGCTTGAGCCGGGGTAATCTCCAGCTCCATAATATCACCCCGGCTCTAGTGTGCCCTGATATTTAGTTGTTAGAACGCCGGTACTACGGCGCCTCCATATTGTTCTTCGATGAACTCCCTAACTTCCTCGGTATTAAGTGCCTGAGCTACCTTTTTTAATGCTTCGTTGTCTTTGTCTTCCGCTCTCACTACCAGCACATTAGCATAGGGCGAGTCCTTATCTTCAATGAAGATAGCATCAGCTTTAGGGTTGAGACCGGCCGGCAGAGCGTAGTTTGTATTGATGACAGCAAAGTCAACTTCGTCTAAAGTACGGGGCAGAGAAGCTGCTTCTAGCTCCTTGATATCGAGCTTCTTTGGATTGTCCTTAATATCCAGCGGTGTGGCTGTAAGTCCGACGCCTTCTTTTAGGGTAATAAGGCCTGCTTTTTCCAGCAGCAACAGAGCCCGGCCGCCGTTGGTGGCATCGTTGGGAATAGCTACCACAGCTTTTTCCGGTATATCGCTGATATTCTCTATTTGTCTGGAGTAGACTCCCAAAGGTTCAACGTGGACTTTGGCAATAGGTACCAAATCGGTACCGGCGCCTTCATTATAAGTTTCCAGGTACGGTACGTGCTGGAAGTAGTTGGCATCCAATTCCTTATCAGCCAGGGTAGGATTAAGTTGGGTCCAATCACTAAATTCCTGCACATCTAAGTCGATGCCTTCTTTTTCCAACTCGGGCTTTATAAAATTAAGAATCTCAGCATGGGGAAGAGCTGTAGCCCCCACTTTTATCGTAACAACTTCAGGTTGGTCACTTGAGCTCTCCTGTTCTTCCGGTTCCGCCGGGGAAGTGCAGGCTGCCAGGGTAAGGACTAAGATTGCAGCTATGGCAATAACGGCAATACGCTTAAACAAATTCATTAGTCGGGCCTCCTTTGACCTTTCGATGCTTTTAGAGCCAGGCAGTTGCCTAGCGATTGTGTTATTTGCACTAAGATGATGAGGATAACTACGGTTTCCAGCAAAACATCGTTGCGAAAACGCTGGTAACCGTAACGAATGGCTATATCCCCCAGCCCGCCACCGCCAATGGCACCGGCCATGGCTGAGTATCCCACTAAGTTGATGGCGGTAAGAGTAAAGCCTAAGAGCAGCGCCGGCCATGATTCAGGCAGCAGCACTTTGGCTATGATCTGCATAGGTGAGGCACCCATGGACTGAGCGGCCTCGATAACACCGGGGTCTACTTCCTGAAGCGAGCTTTCCACCACTCGGGCTACAAAGGGTATAGCAGCCACTGCCAGTGGGAAAATAGCACCCCGGGTACCGATGGATACACCTACCAGCAGTTTGGTCACCGGCATCAACAGAAAGAGCAAAATCACAAATGGTATAGAGCGGCCGGTGTTTACAATGCTGCTAAGGACGGCATTTAGCTTTAGACGTGGGAGAATATGTCCGGGGGCGGTGACAACTAAAAGTACACCTAAGGGAACTCCAACAGCCAAAGCAATGGCCAGGGATAGCCCCACCATGTACAGTGTTTGCCCAGTGGCTGTGAAGATTAGTTTCTGCAGTGCTTTATCAGCCAGAAGAGATGACACTTTATACCACCTCCCCTGCAGCTAATGTCGACCTAGTTACAGCCGACTTGGTTCGAGCGGTAGTAGGTGGCACAAGGCCGCTGGTGGTGATCAGACGGCGAGTGGCGGCGGCGTGGGGTTGGTTGAAGACATCAGTTACTGAACCCATTTCGACTAACCGCCCTTGTTCGAGTACGCCTACCCGATCACATACTTGACGAATTACCGGTAATTCGTGAGTGATAAGGATTATGGTAACGCCTAAGTTGCGATTAATTTTCTTTAACAGCGTCAGAATGGACTGAGTTGTCTCCGGATCTAAAGCTGACGTGGCTTCGTCCGATAAAAGAAGGCGTGGCCGACAGGCTAACGCCCGTGCAATTCCTACCCGCTGCTTTTGGCCTCCGGATAATTGGTGCGGATAAGCTTGAGCTTTGTCTGTCAACCCTACAATGTCAAGTAGTTCATCAACGCGCTGCTGTGTTTCCTCTTTAGGGACCCCGGCAATTTCCAGGGGGAAGGCGATGTTTTGAGCCACAGTCCTTAGTTTAAGCAGATTAAAATGCTGAAAGATCATACCGATCTGCTGACGCACTAATGCCAGCTGCCGTGGACTTAATTCGGCCAAATTCTGGCCAGCAATCCGAACTTGGCCTGTTGTAGGGCGTTCTAAGTAGTTAAGACAGCGGACTAAAGTGCTTTTCCCGGCTCCGGAGGCACCCATGATGCCAAACACCTCGCCCTTAGCCACGGCAAAAGAGATGTTTTGCAGGGCAGTTATTTTTCCGTTGGGGGTAACAAATTCTTTGCCCAGGTTTTTAACTTCTACCATCACGGACCCTCCTTTTAGCAATTTGAATAAATATAAAACCCCTCCGACAGACGGAGGGGCAAAATACATAAGTATAATCCCTCACTCTCATCTGTCAGGACTTAAGTCCTGCTGGAGTTGGCACCGTACCGCGTATGGGCGGTTGGTTGCCGAGGTTTCACTGGGCCAGTCCCTCCACCTCTCTAGATAAGAGCTAAAAGCTCAGATGCACTTGTTGGTGAAAATTTTAGCATAGAATTAAATGGCTGTCAAGGGTTAGTGATACTCATAATTTTTCTAGAGCCATTTTAGTTGCTTCTCCAGTGGCCCTAACGCAGTGTTCAAGATGCTCAGGACTTCCGAAAGTGAAGTCCCGTATTAAGACCCGGCAACAAGTACTGCCAAATGTTTCCTTAAACTCATCGTGTAATTTCTTGCTTAAGGAGAGCACCTTTTCGTTGTCTTGGTTTGGCCCTCTGCGGCCATATTTTAGTCCTATCGCCATGATTGCACCGCTAAGTGCCCCACAGGTACAACCTGCTTGGCCAATGCCAACAGGAAAACCTGATGCAATGCAAACAGCTTCCGGGGGTAATGGTTGACCTAGATAGTCATTTACCACGGCAAACACAGCTTCGGAGCACAGGTAAGACCCATTCTTGTACAGTTCTTCCGCTTTTTGCTGCAACTCTCTTAGAGTAGCCTCTGTCAATTCATTCACCTCATTATATTAATCTTTCAAATCCTATAGCTATTGTGCAACCGTTATTGAAAAATGCACATGTTTCACGCTGGTAGTAGACTTATTATACATGAGTATAGCTACAGGTTAGAACGGGTATTAAAAAAACATATAGATGTATCTGGACGTATTTATAACTGCGATAAATTTACAGTTGTTTTTTCCATAGAACCATATTAGAATATTATCATATAGTAATGACAAATGGACTGTTTAGCCATGGGGGTGAATGTTATGGAACAAATGGATGCAGCACAGCTTGTAGCCGATCTGTTTAAGGCTCTGGGGCATCCAACGCGGGTTAAAATATTAGACATACTGCGCCAAGGAGAAATATGCGTATGTGAGATGGCACCACGGTTAGAACTGGAGCAATCCAATGTGTCTCAGCACTTGGCTATTTTACGCAACCAAGGTTTGGTTACTTTTTACAAGGATGGATTACGTGTGGTTTATCGCTTAGCAAACCCCAAAGTTGTACTGCTTTTGGATGCGGCCGCAGAGCTGCTGACCCGTCAAATTCAGGTCCAACAAAGCGTTTTGTCCCAGCTAAGTCGTAATGGTTAAAAGTTTTGTGGTATTTTGTTGTGCAGGTGTTCCTAGACTTAGGTTAAGGAGTTGAACTACTGATGGCTCTATTTGCTATGCTTCAAAGCGGTTTCAGTGAACTGCTGGAATACCTGTCAGCTCATGTGTTAACCTGCCTCGTACCGGCTTTTTTTATTGCCGGTGGCATTTCGGCTGTACTTTCTACAGGAGCAGTCTTGAAGTACTTTGGTCCTCAAACTAAGAAGTGGCTTTCTTATGGTGTGGCTTCAGTGTCAGGGACAGTGTTGGCTGTTTGTTCTTGTACGGTGCTACCTATCTTTGCCGGTATTTATCATAAAGGAGCGGGGCTGGGACCGGCGATCGCATTTTTGTATTCCGGTCCGGCTATCAATGTTCTGGCGATAGTACTTACAGCCCGGGCTATCGGTTTTAACATGGGCTTGGCTAGGGCAGTAGGTGCAGTGCTGTTTTCTATTGTTATCGGGCTCGTTATGGCGATGTTGTTTGAGCGCCAAGACCCGGCCAAAAAACATGAGAATGCGGCTTTGTTCAGCATTGACGATGATGGTCGCCCGGCCTGGCAGCATATCGTATTTTTTGGCCTATTAGTGGCCATACTGCTGGTTGGTACCGGCAAGATTCCTCTTTGGAGCAAAGTGGCTATTATTCTTACCCTGATTAATTCCATTTCGTTGGCTGTAAGTCGTTGGTTTGAAGAAGGCGAATTTCAAGATTGGATGATGGAAACCTGGAGGTTTGTTAAGCTTATTTTTCCTGTCTTGCTGGTAGGGGTGTTTATCGCTGGAGCTATTAAGGCTATTCTCCCTCCGGAGTGGATTGCCCGCTACGTAGGTGGCAATTCTGTTCAGGCCAACTTCTTGGCATCTATTTTAGGGGCTTTCATGTACTTTTCCACCTTGACAGAAGTTCCTATTGTAAAAGCGCTGACTGACTTGGGTATGGGGCAAGGACCGGCGCTGGCACTGTTATTGGCAGGCCCGGCTTTGAGCCTTCCCAGTATGTTGGCGATTCGTAACATCATGGGAACCAAGAAAACCTTGGTTTATGTACTGTTAGTGGTGCTTATGGCTACCTTGACCGGCTACGTCTTTGGAGTGGTAGCCTAAGTTTCCCATTTACTCCGGCTTGTAGCTAAGCTTTTTGGGCTTAGTTTATAAGGAGCATTTGCATTTTGTATAATTAGCACAAAACATGGTCAAGCAAGGAGGATGATTAGGATGAAAGTTAAGATTCTAGGTACCGGTTGCCGCAAATGCCGGGAGCTGGAAGAAGCGGCCCGTAAGGCAGTTGCTGATCTCAATCTGGAGGCAGAGTTTGAAAAGGTTACTGACATTAAAGACATTATGACTTATGACATCTTGATGACGCCGGGCTTAGTGGTGGACGACAAGGTGATTGTATCGGGACGGGTTCCCAGTGTAGAGGAGATTAAACAGCTGTTACAGAAATAACCTAGAGAAGTAGGCTAAAGCACTCTTTTTAGTGAAACCACCAAAAGAGTGCTTTTTGATAGGTTGCTGGTAATACAGAAGTTTGACACGAGTCAATCAATCCACAGATATTATCAGAAAGGGAACGATTCATTTACAAATTGGTAGGAACAATATATAATATTTGGTAATGGAATAGTTTCCCTTGAGGGGAACTCTTCGCCGATAAAGGCAAACCACCGGAAACGGTGGGACGCAAAGCCGCAGGGCCTTTCGCAACGAATGGCAGCCTGGCTACCGAAGGGAGAGTTTTTTTATGCGCAGATGGCTGCCGGTAGTTTTGGTTCTAACGATATTGCTGGTATCATCGCTGCCAGTAAGGGCTGAAGCAGCAGTAAACATCGTAAATACTAAGCAAGGGTCTGTTCAAGTGACGCTAGGGACAGTACCGGTGGCGAAAATAAAAATCTTGGTGGAAAAGGACAACATGCGTTATTTTTACAACCTAAACCGCCACCAAGAAAGTTTTCCTTTGCAAATGGGGAATGGGAGCTATCAAGTTCACGTTTTAGAACAGATTGAAGGGAATAAATATAAGTTTGTCCACTCAGAAGAATTCGCTGTTCGGTTGCCGGAGAAAGAAATGGTTTTTCTAAATTCTGTCCAAAATGTTCCCTGGGAGCAAGCGCCACAAGCAGTGGCCAAAGCACAGGAACTTACTAATAAAGCTGATTTAGACGAGGACAAGCTTAAACTTATCTATGACTTTATAATAAATAACATAACATATGATTATGAAAAGGCGAAAAAACTTCCCAGCGACTATTTACCTGATCCGGACCAAGCTTTCAGATCTAGAAAAGGAATCTGCTACGATTATGCATCGTTATTTGCTTCTATGCTCAGAAGTGTCGGTGTCCCGAGCAAACTGGTTATGGGAAATGCGGACGATGTGACCGATTACCATGCCTGGAACGAAGTCTTTATTGGTGGTAAGTGGTTAATTATTGACACTACTGTAGATGCGAGGCTAAGGGAAGCGGACAAGCCTTATGCTATGATTAAGGACATAAAGGCGTACAAGACGACACGCATTTATTGAGAATCTAAAGGAGAGGGTCTGCTCCCGGTAATGGTATCGGGAGTAGACCCTCTTGTTATTTTGAGAGACGAAAGTAGCTGTGTCTTATTGTAGGGGAGAAAACAGTACCAGCTTGCCGGCCTCCTGACCGTCCTCGGAACGAGAACTCAGAAGCACTTCCCCTTTTGGGGTGGTAATGAGGAAACTATCCGTACTGTCTTCAGCCAGCAATTCAATTTGGTCGCGCCATACATGCAAATAATAGTTTTTGTCTTGTGACATGTAACTTACAAATAAACTGTTGGCTAAGACAGGCTGCGGGTAAAGCGGACCCAGGGTGCCTGTTTCGGAAACAGGTACAGATGCCGGTAGCTCCAGTTTCTTCGGTTCCTGTCCGGCCTGTGCCAGCCATAAGGTGGTTTCTTTTTCGCCGTAGGTAATATAATAAGCGCCGTCGGCAAGTACTCTAAGAATCGTGACATTAAGTGTTTCTTCGGGTATATCGGCTACCTTGGTGATGTTTCCTGTAAGATCAGCCACATAAAGGGATTGCCATTCAAATACCGGCCCTGGGTAGTCATGGATAGTAGCAGAGGTATCCTCTATGTCAAGAAAGGCCAGATGCTTGCCGTCAGAAGACCAGGTAAAGCGGCCTACTTTTTTATCCGGCACTGTTAGCTGGGCAATTTTTTGGCCGGTGACAGTTGCTACTTCGATAGTTGCAGCAATTGGGGCCGGAGCATCCTCGCCTTCAACGATATCATATTGCTCAGCTAGAATCTCGTGTTCACTCGGTGTGGGAGCGTCACGTTTGGCATCAGCAGTATAAAAGGCAATGTGTTGGCCGTCCGGTGACCACAGGGGACCAAAGCTAAAAGTCTTTCCGGCCCGGATCAGACAAGTATCAGTACCGGTGGCTACATCCAAAAGATAGATGCCGCGCTCTTTTGGTTCAAACAATTGATAAACAAACTGGGACTTGTTCGGCGACGGACTCAAGAAAAAGAGACCGTCATAACTGGGAAGATCGGATCGAACGATTTTGTTAGAAGCTCCGCTTTCTGTTACTACACATTGCCACAGGGTGTCTCCCACATGGACTAGGACATAACTGGACTCTTGGTTAAGAAGTACTTGTTTTACATAGCTGTGCGGGTTGGGTATCCAGGATAGCTCGTGAGTTGTTCCTGACTTTGGGTCCGCAGTAAGAAGCAGCAATCCGCGTTCGCCTTTATGGGTGCCGTCCGGTTGCGTGCCTTGGCGGGCAAAAACCAATTTCTCATCTTTTGTCCAGCCCACGGTAATAAGAACCAAACGGCCGGCCGATACTTCTGCAGCAGGAATACTGTAAACAGCTTTCCTTTCTTTATTAGCCAGCGAGTAAATCCATAGAGTCTCATTTTGATTGTCGTTTGCTATTACAGCCAGCTGGTTTCCATTCAAGGAGATGTCTTCGGGGCTTAGCCAGTGAATGTCTGCGGACGGAAGGGCAAGGCTGGCTGTTTCTTGTAAATGGGGAAAACCGTCGGCGGAACCGGGAGCCGGTTCCGGTGTTTCCGGGCCAGGGTCAGGTGCGGTCGGTTGGCAACCCACCAGTGATATAAGTAATAATAGCACTATTAACGGCGATAAATATTTTTTGAGCGTCATAAGCGTCATTTGAATCCTCCTTGATTTGTTGTCCTTATTTGGTAATGACGTAAGTGGGCGTTATTTGTTCCCAGATCTTGCAGTTACCGGTCTCGAAAGTGTCCTGGTAAATCTTTTTGCTGGGAAGTATCTTGTATTACACACACTTAGGCCGTATAATCATACACAGGTAAGGAGGTCAAATTTTTGGGGGAGGGGATATATATGAAAAAAGGTTTAGTTATTGTAGCAATTATATTAGTGTTGGCCCTTACCGGCTTTGGCAGCTATAATCGTCTGGTAGCTATAGATGAAGGTGTAAACAGTAAATGGAGTCAGGTGGAAAACCAGCTGCAAAGACGAGCGGATCTGATCCCGAATCTAGTGGAGACAGTTAAAGGCTTTGCTGCTCACGAGGAAAAGGTTTTGTCCGATGTCAGCGAGGCACGGGCCAAACTTTCTGGAGCGCAGACAGTGAGAGAAACAGCAGAAGCGGATGCAGAACTCAGCAGTGCCTTAAGTAGACTGCTTGTAGTAGTGGAAAATTATCCTACTTTGAAAGCGGATGCTAATTTCCGCCAATTGCAAGATGAGCTGGCCGGTACCGAGAATCGTATTGCTACTGCTCGTATGGACTATAATACAGCGGTGGAAGGATACAACGGTACTATTAGACGTTTCCCTACGGTAATTTGGGCGCGGATATTAGGTTTTGGACCTAGGGAGTATTTTCAGGCTGAGGCCGGTGCTCATGGGGCACCTAAAGTCGATTTCAGTAAGTAAAGACGGCACCACCATGAAGGGGGCTGTGCCATGATAATAGACAGTGGAAGAAGCCGAAAAATAGTCATATGTGTACTATTAACGGCATTATTGTTGTGTGTAGCCGGGGTGACGGCTGCACCGAAAGTTCCAGCGCCTCCACAACCGGCTCAATCGATAAACGATTTGGCCGGACTGTTGAATGAAGAAACCCGTCAAGAACTGGAGACGATTGGCGCCGAAATATGGGAGCAGACGAAGGCGGACGTGGTCCTGGTTACAGTGCCTTCGCTAGATGGTGTCAGTATAGAAGAATACGCATTAACGTTATTTCGAAATTGGGGCTTAGGAGACAAGGACAAGAATAACGGTGTGTTGTTATTAGTGGACAAAGAACGGTTGCTACAGGGACAACCGGGCAAGGTCCGCATCGAGGTGGGCTACGGTCTTGAAGGGGCTATACCGGATGGTAAAGCCGGTCGCATATTAGATGAAATGGTGTTGCCGCTTTGGGAGCAAAAAGACTACAATGGCGGAATTAGAGCCGGATATATGGCCTTAGTGGCGGCGGTGGGCAATGAATACGGGATCGATCTGGGAGCTAATACAAAACTGGCCCCGGCGGTGGAATATACCTCGACTAATTCCGGAGGCTTCATGTCTTTTATACTTGCGGTCCTGCCCATAATGATATTTTTTGTTGTTTTTCTTGTTACGGCGTCTTTACGTAGACGGTATCGCCGTTATCCCTGGTGGTGGAGTGCGTTTGGCGGCCCCAGACGCGGGCCGTTTGATGACGATTTCTTTGGCGGTGGTGGTGGAACACACGGTGGCTTTGGCGGTTTTGGTGGCGGCGGATTTTCCGGCCGCGGAGGTTTTGGCGGTGGTTCCTCCGGTGGCGGAGGTGCCAGTCGCTAGATAAATATTCAAAAAGCAAAGAAAAACAGGGCCTCCGAAAGGGAGAGGCCCTTGTTTTGTGGTGCAAGGCTTACTGCCTTGAAGCCACGTCTCTTATTGTGTTAAAGCTACTTGGTTGTGGGAGTGTATTTACCGGCCAGTTGCTGTTGGGCCATCTCTACCATCTTTCTGGTCATATGACCTCCTACAGAACCGGCATCACGAGAAGTGACATTACCCCAGTAACCATTTGAAATATTCGTATCCACACCCAATTCCCGCGCAACTTCGTATTTCCATTGATTCATAGCATCCCAAGCCTCAGGAACTACGTGATTTGCACCTCTAGACCTGTTAACACTTCCTCTTGCCATTTCGATGTCACCTCCTTTCGGCCTTAGTTTGGCCGAAATGCATTTAGATATGATATAAACTTATTTCCTGCCTTCCCAACAAAACGAAAGAACGGCTAGGACTTGCCTATTTGGCCGCTCTTTCGTGCAAGAGGAAGTTTCTGCTGCATTAGTTTATGGTTTTAGTTGACAAATATACTATTAATTAAACACCAATTAATTACACTTTTAACATCGAAACAATTCGTAACGGGACCGGTTGTTTGGACAAGCCAAAAGAAGCTTATTTTAAAAACTAATCAAGGGTTTCTAGCTGCCAGGTAGTTGGTGTAGGTTGGGGAAGGTGACATCCTGCCAAGTTTCAGGAATTCGATCCATATAGCCATAGTTTTGCATGTTCTTAGCATAATGCATGATCCCCACTGGGGTGATATCCCAGGAAGTTCCGGGCCAGGTTAGATGTTCTTCATAGGTGGCGGCGGGGACGGTCTTTTCTACCCGGGCTAGAATTTCAGCTGCTTCGACCGGATGTTCGTTAATAAAATCCAGAGTTTCTTCCAGTGCCGCTACAAAAGCACTGTAGGCGGTAGGTTGATCCTGATAAAATTTGGTGGTGGCTACGGCTACAATGTAAGAAAAGGGAGAACCGAAGGCAGTGAAACTATCTGTAACCTGGTAAATACCTGGGTATTTTAACAGTTCGTATTGATAAGGCGGGGCACCGTAGTAGCAGGTCACGTCTTGTTTAGCCAGTAGAGCGGTGGCAGCATCGGGGTGAGGAATGGCCATAATAATATCATCTAGAGCCCGGCCGTCGCCTAAGGTTTTCTCTGCTTCCATAGCCAGCAAAATATGTTGGTTAGAGCCAGGTCCGGGTAGGGCAATCCTATGCTCCGGTGTTAGGTCTTTTATGCTCTTGACGTCTTTTTCATGAGTGAGAAGAAGCAATGGCATAGAGTCTAAAGCACCGGCAATTTTCCAGTCCACCCCCTTGTCCCAGCCAACCAAGAAAGGCGGTATTCCCATAAAACCAACGTCCAAATTTCCGGCAATCATTGCTTCTCGTACAGCCCCGCCGGATCCAAACTTTAGCCGCTCGATTTTGATATTAGGCAGATGCTTTTCCAGAAACTTTTGTTCCAACATAATTGCGAGTGGGGCATAGCCCAACCCAAACTGGTCTGCTAATTTAATTACCGGCGTTTCCTGCCTGCCTGTATGAGCTTGGCTACAACCGCCGGCGATGAAGCTAGTGGCTAACAATACCAATATCAAACAAATTAACGGCCAATATTTCACGATCGAGACCTCCTTATGCGCACTATTTGTCATAGCAGCATACGAGGGAAGATCCTAAAATGTGAAGGTAACATTTACCTGCAAAACAGGGCATATCATGTATTGAGGTGACAGTGGTGAGAGAAGGCCCTGTATTGTTATTATTGATGTTACTGGTAGGAATGTTCACCGGAAATCGAGTTTTAGGTGGTGCTGCAGCCTTTGTGTTGGTTTTGGGGCTGTTACCTTTGCGATGGTTGCATATGTTTTTTTGTAGCCATGGGGTTTTCTTAGGGTTGTTCTTTCTTAGCGTGGCAGTCCTAGCGCCATTAGGAGTAGGAGAATACGGACTGGCGGATATTATTGCTACGTTATTTTCTCCGGTGGGGCTAGTGGCTATTTGTGGGGGCATTTTGTCATCACTCATGAATAAACAGGGTGTAGATTTACTAAAGTTAGAACCTTCTTTAGTTGCTGGTGTAATTCTAGGATCGCTTATTGCCATGGCCTTTCTCGGCGGGATACCGGTGGGGCCGGTGATGGCGGCGGGGCTGGCTAGTGTACTCATTAAGATACTACGAGCGCTTAATATTTTGTAAAGTAAAAAGGTCAATGCATTTGTTTTCCCATAAGGATGTCCCAGTTTGTGAGGAATTTTTCAATAGCTAACTAAGTTTCGCTCCTGGGGCATCCTTATGGGTTACGTTTTACACTGACCTTTTACAGACTAAATTGAAGTGTCAAGGGTGATTCGACCATGCCTGAGCGTCGCGCACCGCGATGCGTTTTTGCGTTATCAGCCGGTAGGACGCCGAGGCCCTTTAGACTTGGTGTCGATCAACTCTTCGCTATATTCCTCCAGCAGTTCCTGGGTGGTTTTCATTTGTTCACGAGGAGCTTCCGCTTCTAAATAGGCGTCGCGATTTTGATCGGACTGAACAGTAGGATAAGGCGCTACATCTTTACGCTTTTTTCGTCCCTTGTTGCCGGTTTTTTTGCCCAACTTTTCTTGTCACCTCCTCATGATAATTTACGCGCTCACGCATTGCTTCCGGCGGCATCCAGGCATGCATACTGGGAATGACTTCACCCATCCGATCGCCATCGGTAAGAAGATTCATACCATACAGATCTTCTTCTTCGCTCTGGGCGCGCGGAACAAAGAACTTAGTTTTTTTGTTTGTGCTCATGGGAATTCACCTCACTTTATTTTTTGTTTCCATGTCTACATTATCCCCGGTGCTCTTTACCATCTTTTCCGGTAACATTTGGATTGGATCTACTAGCAGCCACACCAGTGCCATTACACCGGCGGTGGCAGCGGCAAAAAGAAAAAAGAGGGGTGTTTTGCCTAGCTTTAGTCCGAGGCCTACAGCCGGCGGCCCTAGAGCGGCACCAAAAAAACGCATAGTTCCATAGAGCGCGGTAACAAATCCACGTTCGCCACTGGCAGCGCTGGTGATAAGCAGATTTAGGCCGGGAAGAAAAATTCCGGTACCGATAGCTGCAATTACCAACGGAACAAAGTAGCTGTAGCCGACCGGTAATAGGGCTAAGGCGATTAGGGCCGCCGCTACCAAGGTGAGTCCCAAAAGCAGTGCTTTCTTTACCGGTTCCCCAAGGCGTTTTTCCAAATAAACACCGGTGAAAGAACAAGTTAAGGTTAGTGATAACACTGGAATAGCCACTAATAGTCCACGGGTAAATCCTTTGATTCCCATCTTCTCTTCCAGTACGTCGGCCAAGAAACTCAGGAGACCAAAAAGTAAAAATAGAGCCAGAAATCCAGCGCTAAAACAGGCAGTTAAGTCTCGACCTCGCTTGGCCCAAACAGTTTTCAGGTCGGCAAAATAAGATGTTCCTTCTGAAGGAGAAGGTAGCGGCGGTTCTTCACAAACGAACCATACCAAGAGGGCCGCCGGCCAAGCTAGTAAACCATAAAGAAAAAAAGGGGCGAACCAGATAATCAAAGCTGTTGCCGATCCTAGCAATGGAGCCACTACTTTACCGAATCCATTAGCTGCTTCTAAGTAACCTACAGCCCGGCTGCGCTTTTTACCTGTATAAATATCGCCGACTAAGGCCATTGCTAATTGATAAGTGCCACCGCCGCCAATTCCTTGCATTACCCTGGCTACAAGCATCCAGGGATACGGATGTGGCAGTAGCCAGGCAGCCAGGCCGGCACCAACTCCTCCTAAGCCGAACACAACTAATGCCGGTACCATAACAGCCTTGCGACCGACTCGATCGGACAGATATCCGGCTCCGGGAATGATAGCACCGGCGGTAAGTGAAAAAGCGGTAATGATAAGGCCACCTTGAAACAAGCTAATGTGCAATGCTTTCCTAATTTGCGGCAGTACGGGGATTAATAATGAGTTGCTTAACACAAGCGTGAACGGCACCGATAATAAGGCCCAAAGACTGCTCGACATTTTCTTCACCCTTCACTGATGCATTACCACAAGGTTTAATTTTCCCAGTGTGAAAGGCTGTTACTCAGGCAGGATTTTCCCCGATAGCTGGCGAATTAACTAACGAACGCAGCTTTGTCATAGCAGTTGTTGTAATTTAAGGAGGAATCTTTGTGGGAGGACGGCGAGTACGTCGGCCACAGCCCAAAAAGAAACGGCTAGGATGCCTACTACAATTTGTTGTGGCAGCAATTGCAGCAATAGTGTTAGGATATCTTATGGGGACGTTTTTATTTAGCAAACAAGTTAGCCAGCAAATGGCAAAGGAACCTAATATTGCTCAGCAGCAACCGGAACAATCGGCTCCTGAGAAGCAATACAACAATACCCCCGATTCGTTGCCCAAAAACAAGAATGATGTCCAGGCTGAAACAGAGTCAGTTTGTGTGCCTGAGCTACATTTGTTTCAAGTGCAAGTGGGTGCTTTCAGACAGCAAGCTAACGCCGAACAATTGGTACATAAGCTTTCTGTTCAGGGTCTGCCGGTGGAATTGGTTCCGGCTAGCAATCTGATTCAAGTACGAGCGGGGCTTTTTTTCGGACGCCCAGCGGCCGAGATACTTAAGACTCAGGTTAGTGCCGATGGGTTACAGGCTATGGTGGTGGAAAAGGTTATAACTGGCAAAGAACTTTGTTATTCTACTGGCGAGCAAGAGTATTATGAGTTTGCCCAAGCATTAGCCGGCAGTTTGACTGAGATTTTGCTAGAAGCGGAAGAAGGACGGATACAGACGGCAGTTGAAGAAATGGCTAACCTAAAGCAAGCGGCCAGGAATGTATCGTTTTCAGCGAATCAAAGAGAGACCGTGCAGGCTGTACTGCACGGCATAGACTCGAACTTGGCTGAGGCCATTAAGGCGCCCGCAGAGCAGAAGGCGGGATTGGTAAGTCAGGGTATAGCTGTCTTTGTGGATTGGCTTCAGAGGATATAATGCGCATGAATAGGCGCTTTTTGTATGAAAACAAAGTTCCGAATATTAGGTTTTAGACAAAATAATAACTTAGTAAGGAGGAATTCTAACGGATAAAGCGAATATCTATTTGTTGAAACATTGTCAAACAGTGTAGGGTTCTTCCTACCATAAAGCTTGGCGGGAGGAGTAAAAAGTGGAACTGGCTGATGTGGTACGGCTACTCGAAGCGGAGGTGTTGGTGTCCGCAACTGATATGTCGGTGAAGATAACGGCTGCCGGTGCAGCGGATCTTATCTCGGATGTGTTGGCTTTTGTGAGGGAACGGACTCTTCTTCTTACTGGCTTGACCAATGTGCAAGTGGTGACAGCAGCGGATTTGGTAGAGTTAACAGGGATTGTATTTGTGCGAGGTAAGAAACCTGGCCGGGATGTGCTGGAAATGGCCAAAAGCCGTGGGTTACCGGTACTTAGAACCCACCTTCATATGTATGAGGCTTGCGGAATTCTTTATCAGGCAGGGTTAAGAAGTTCCCAGGTTGGTCAGGATGATAACAATGATCATCGCTAACAGTTATGATGTTACACTTTCTGTAGCCGGCCATGATTTTGTTACTGCTGGAGAAGCAGCCAGTCAAATAAAAAGAACTTTAGAAACACTCAACCTGCCACCAAAGTTGGTGCGACGAGCTAGTATTTGCGCCTATGAGGCCGAAATGAACATCATTATCCACGCTTGTCGCGGACAGATGGGACTA
Organism: Bacillota bacterium; assembly: GCA_012839445.1. GTDB lineage: Bacteria > Bacillota > DTU030 > DUMP01 > DUMP01 > DUNI01. Next base: position 4,702 of record DUNI01000120.1, on the reverse strand, counting down.
AGAGTTACAGAAGACAAAGTTGCTATAGTAGCCCACGATGAAGGGCCGGGAATAGCGAATCTGGACAGAGCCATGGAAGAAGGTTATTCTACCGCCTCGGAAGAAATTCGGGAAATGGGTTTTGGTGCCGGCATGGGTTTGCCCAATATGAAAAAATGTGCTGACAAGCTTAGCATAAAAACCAAGGTGAACGAAGGTACCAGGGTCGAAATTATCATCTACCTGCCGACGAGTGAGGGATAAAACATGGATTATTTCCACTCAGTCCGTCTTGACAGGGAAAAATGTAAGGGCTGCGTAAATTGCATTAAACGTTGTCCTGTAGAAGCCATTCGGGTCCGACATGGCAAAGCCGAGATTATGGAAGACCGCTGTATTGACTGCGGGGAGTGTATTCGAGCTTGCCCTAATCATGCTAAATATGCCGAACGTGATACTATTCACGACTTAACTGATTTTGCTTACACTGTTGCGTTGCCAGCACCTTCCCTATATGGTCAATTTCGTGACAATGTGGGACCGGGTCGAGTCTTGGCGGCGATAAGAAGTTTAGGTTTCGATGACGTTTGGGAAGTTGCGTTTGGAGCAGAAATTGTTTCACAGGCCACTCGAGAGTATGTCGAAAACAATCGCAACCCGAGGCCGCTGATTTCTTCCGCTTGTCCGGCTGTGGTCCGGCTGATTCAGGTGCGCTTCCCATCGTTAGTGGATCATGTTATTCCTTTGGAAAGTCCCATGCAAGTAACAGCTTCATTGGTTCGGCGGCTGAAGGCCAAGGAGACGGGGCTTGGCTTAAGAGAAATTGGAATCTTTTTCTTTAGTCCGTGCCCAGCTAAAGTGACAGCAGTAAAAAGCCCTGTTGGCGGTTTGCGTTCCGAGGTAGATAGGGTGTTAGGGTTAACTGATCTTTACGGTGATTTGCTGCGGAATATGAGGCAAGAACGGCCATGCCTGGCCCGAGCCGATGGTAGCGGTATTGGTTGGGGTAGTTCAGGAGGCGAACAAGCTGCTAGCGGAATTGAAAATTCTCTGATTGTGGATGGGATTCATAATGTTATCAGTGTGCTGGAGGAAATTGAGCTAGGGCGCTTAGGGGATATTGATTTTATCGAGGCCCAAGCCTGCCCGGGAGGTTGCGTAGGCGGTATCTTAAATGTAAATAATCGTTTTGTTGCCGGTGTATGCTTACAGCATTTAGTGCGTGATCTTCCCAAAAGTAGCTCTTTAGCAGAGCGCTTACGTCAATTGGGATTAGAACAGGTGGAAGTGCCAAGTATTGTGGTAGAGCCACGACCTATTGTGCGTTTGGACCGGGACTTAAAGAAAGCCATGCAGAAACTCCAGCATGTTAACGAATTGATGGAACGATTTCCAGGCCTGGATTGCGGATCTTGTGGTGCTCCCACGTGCCGGGCTTTAGCTGAGGATATTGCAGTGGGTAAAGCTACCGAAACAGATTGCATTTTCAAACTTCGCGAGCGTATTATGGGTCTTGCTTTAGATACTTATAACTTGGCCCAGGTGGTGCCTCCGGCGATGGATACGCGCGGGATCAATAAGGTAGGGGGAGGAAAGAAGGGTGCGGCTGATACAAGTGGTACAGACTCCGGAGCTAAGACTTGAGGTTAAGGCTGGACAGGAGCAGCTTGACCGTGTAGTCAAGGGAGCCTATGCTTCAGATTTACTTAGTAATGTGATGGCTCGAGCTAATGAGGGTAATATTTGGATTACCTTACAAGCTCATCAAAATATTGTGGCAGTGGCTGCTTTATTGAACTTAGCCGGGATCGTTATTGCGGGTGGGATTGAGCCTCAGGAAGATACCTTGCTCAAAGCAGAAGAAGAAGGCATACCTATTCTGACGACGCCACTTAGTTCTTTCGAGGTTGCCGGGCGACTTTATGCTTTGGGTATTGGAGCGGATGATGGCCAAGCTAAAATGGCTCAAAGCTGATCTCCACGTGCACACGGTATTGTCACCGTGTGCGGAATTGGAAATGGGGCCCAAAGGGTTGGTGAAGGCGGCTTTGGAACGTGGTCTCGGACTTCTGGGCATAACTGACCACAATGCTTGGGCAAACGTGCCGGCAGTAGTAGAGTTAGCACAGCAGTATGATATCGGTGTTTTACCAGGCATGGAGGTGCAGACCAGAGAGGAAGTCCACGTCTTGTGCTTTTTCCCTGACACAAAACGGTTGGTTACAGCAGGCCAGCAGATTTATGCTCATCTACCGGACGTTTGCAATCGAGCTGATATTTTTGGAGATCAAATCATTGTGGATGCCAAAGAAAACATCATTGCTTTTGAAGACAGGATGCTACTTAATTCAGTGGACTTGTCGTTGGAGCAAGTCCGTGATATTACTTGGGAAAATCACGGAATCATAATTCCGGCTCATGTGGATCGTCCGGCATTTAGTTTGATTGCCAACCTAGGATTTGTACCACCGGACCTTAAACCGACTGCTTTGGAAATTTCGACTCAAGTGGACAAAGAAACGGCCATGGAGCGGTTTCCACAGCTTAAAGGATATACTTTGGTGACATCTTCCGATGCTCACCGCCTAGATGATTTTGAAACTACGAGATCGACTTATTTTTATGTGGCTGCTCCAACATTGGCTGAAATAGTTCTGGCCTGTAAAGGTCTTAATAACCGGAAGGTGGTGATTGCTTCGGAAGGAACCGTTTTTTAACCTTATTTCCCTGCTTCCAGCGCGAACGGGGTACGATTTCCTTTGATGAACAGGAATGAGGAAAAAGGGGGAGCGTTTTATGTGCGAATGTGCATGCGGCAATGGTGGCGCTAAGCACCATGAGCTAGAGGAAATTTTGGCTCGCCACAAAGGGGAACGAGGCGCGCTAATTCCAATTCTTCAGGAAGTACAAGATGTCTATGGGTACATTTCTCAAGATGCCATTAAAGAAATTGCTAAAGAAACCAAAGTTCCGGCAACGGACATTTTTGGCGTGGCAACATTCTATGCTCAGTTCCACCTGAAGCCTCGGGGGCGTCACGTGGTTCGGGTGTGTCAAGGCACAGCCTGTCACGTGCGTGGAGGTGCCAAGATACTGGCCGAAGTGGAAAAACAACTGGGTATTCAACCAGGCGAGACTACGGAGGATTTACGCTATACACTAGAGCCGGTAGCTTGTCTTGGTTGCTGCGGTTTAGCCCCGGTTATGATGGTGGATGAAGATACCCATGGCCGGCTAACTGCGGATAATGTGGCTGAGATTCTAGCTCGTTACGAATAACAAATGGAAGAACTAGCCCTTCATATATTGGACCTGGCCCAGAACTCACTGGTTGCCGGCGCCACCATGCTGGCGATTTTTATTGATGAAAATATTAAAACCAATACTCTTACTATTATCATTGAGGATAATGGGCGCGGTATGGACAGTGAATTTGTAACCAAGGTGCTGGATCCATTTACCACCACCAGAACAACTAGGCGAGTGGGGTTAGGGCTACCGCTTCTTCATATGACAGCTTGTCAGTGTGGTGGTGATCTGACCATTGATTCTAAACCGGACAAAGGTACCAAGGTGACTGCAACTTTTCAGTTGGACCATTGGGATTTGCCACCGCTAGGCGATATGGCAGGTACAATGACCACGCTCTTGGTAGGGAAACCGGATGTAGATGTTTTGTATCGGCATGTAGTTAACGGACGTAAGTTTTGCTTTGACACACGTAAGCTTAAGGCCGAGCTCGCCCCGGTTCCATTGTCAGAGGCCAGAGTGCTAATGGCTCTAGGAACCTATATAACAGATGAGCTGGCTAAATTGCACGGAGGTGAATAAGTTTGGCGAAGAAAATAGAAAGTCTGGACGATCTGCGCCAGCTACGCGAGGAAACTAAACAAGGTCTATTGGACCGTCACGGAGAAGGCCCGCAAATTATTGTGGGTATGGGCACCTGTGGTATTGCAGCCGGAGCCCGGGAAGTGATGACGGCGATTCTGGAAGAACTGGCCAAACGCAACCTTAATATAACCGTTCTCCAAACAGGTTGCATTGGGATGTGTCAGAAAGAGCCTTTGGTGGACGTTGTTCGACCAGGTGAAAAACGTATTACTTATGGGAATGTAACGCCACGCGACATTCCGCGGATCATTGGCCAGCATGTGGTTAATGGCCAAATTGTGGAAGATTTGGTGATTGGTCGGGCGGACTAATTACATCTTCTGATCAGAGGTTACTTGTGGCAAAAGGGAGGTTAAAGTCATGCAGATTTTTCGTGCACATGTCCTGGTGTGTGGTGGCACCGGCTGTACTTCAGGCGGGTCCATGCAGATTAGGGCACTTCTAGAAGAGGAATTGGCCAAACATGGCTTGGATAAAGAAGTTAAATTGGTTGTCACCGGTTGTCATGGCTTGTGCGAAATGGGTCCTTTGGTGATTGTCTATCCGGAAGGCACCATGTATGTACACGTACAGCCGGAGGATGTTTCGGAGATTGTTTCTGAACACCTGCTCAAAGGCCGCGTAGTGAGTCGTTTACTTTACAAAGAGCCTCTTACGGCAGAACGGGTTCCGCATTATGGTGATTTACCTTTCTATCAAAAACAACAGCGCATAGTTCTACAAAACTGTGGTTACGTGGATCCTGAACTTATTCAAGAATATATTGGCCGAGATGGCTATGCGGGCCTGGCTAAGGCCGTTGGTAAAATGACTCCAGATGAGGTTATTG
>DUNI01000010.1 GCA_012839445.1 Bacillota bacterium | reverse complement strand
TCTCGTTACTCCCCTATCCCCGTTATCCGGCTTTAAGCGTTATTGCCAGGAGATCGGGAAGCCAAGTATTTCATTATGTGCAGTCTGCACAGCATAGATCTTAAATGTTACAGTTCCTTCCTTATCTTGATATTCATTACCGGCAAGCCATGGCAGCATATAGCTCACTTTAAATCTAGCCTTATCCCCCTGATTAAGCTTTCCAACTTTTTTGGGCCACAGCAAGGCATCCGCTTCCACATCATCAGCTGCCGCTACCTGCACACCCTCTTCATCGAACTCGTGGGTTATTGTTTCGCTAAGGCCTGTCACATTGTTTTCAATTGTCGCTGACACTTTAGTTATCCACAGACCAAGCAGACCGTCAAATAACTCACCGCTGGTCTCCCATTTGTAGCCTACCCAAGCTTCCAAGGAGCCAATGTATTCAATTTCAAATTCACAATTGCCACCATCGCCAGGGGCTAGGGGCCCGATTTCAACGGGCACATCCGTGGGTTCACCTAACGTAACAGTTCCGGCCGCAAAGCTAACGGCCTCTACTTCTTTTTTGTCGCTGAACAACGCCAACGTCGCTGCACTAATCAACAGGGAAATGACAGCTACAGTAAGGATACTAAGGGCTAACCGTTTTTTCATCTTGGGTTTCTCCTCCTTTGATTTCGTCTAAGTTGGAAAACAAAGCGCTAAAAGGACTGCTAACTATTACGAAGAAATTACCCGTTAGGAAACAGGCATCTATGCTTCTCTGGTACCACCCCCTTCAGAGTTCTTGGCTGCCTCCGACTCCCCAAGGATCTGCCAGATGGTGCGAACCTCCCCGGCAATGAGAATGAGCCCAGGTAGGACTACACCCAAAATAATGCCCAGCGGTTTACGAAGAAAGTTCACCAGATAGCCAAAATACGGGATGCGCCAGGCATAGGTGCCTACCACCTGTGAGCGGGCCACTGTAGCCAGGTCCTGGGCATCATTGGCATCCCCTTTAGTGACGTAGACCGCCGGGGCACCGTTTATAATAATGATTCCCATCACCCGGTGGGTGATAAGCATGTCGGCTTTTTCTTGGGTCCGGAAGGTGATGATATCGCCCTCTTTGATCTCTTCGTTGTCGTCCAAGGGACGAACGATAACAATATCTCCGGTATGTATAGCCGGCTCCATGGAACCGGAAAGCACGGTAAGAACCTTGTGCCCAGCCAAGGTGGGGATGCGGTCCGGGGAGCGGCGGCCGGAGAAAGCTAGCACCACTACGGCTCCAATGAGTAGAAGCATAAATGCAGTTAAACCAATACTTAATATCTTGGCCAGAATTTTCATGATTAGCCTCCTTGTGGTTGATTAGTCAGGGCTGCAGGGGCTTGATCTGTCAAGCCCCTGCGGCAGGCCAAATAGGGTTCCTAGAACGCAAAAGCAATGTCGCCTCTAAAGCTGGTGCTGGATCCGGCGTATCGGCGAATTCATTTCCTTCCCCTTCATCCCTAGTCTCTTCTGAAGATGGTTCTGTCGGGCTAGAAGGACTCTCCTGCGGCTCTGGTTCCGTTTCGGCTGGCGGATCCTCGTTCGCTGGATCGTCTGACGGATCCTCGCCGTCAGGCGAATCTGGACCCGGCGGGTCCTCTGGCTCTGGATTCACTGGTGGTTCATCCGGCTCATTTCCGGATTGATCACCGGTTTCGTCTCCAGTTTGCGAGCCAGAACCATCCCCTGGATCGTCTGTTGGATCTTTTGCTGGATCATCCGGTGGATTTTCCCCTGGATCGTCTGCTGGAGTTTTCCCTTCATCCGGCGGTACTTCCCCCGGCTCAGAAGGTTGCGGTTCCTGTGGTTCCTGGGGATCAGGTTTGGTTACGGCCGGCGGCTCGTCAGGAGGCGGCTCCGGCTCCATATCCCCGCTACCTGAATCGGTGCCAGGAGAAGGTGATGAGCTGTTCAATCGGCCCTTTAACGAATCTACCAGCGAGTCTAGCCATCTGTTCTCCCGAATAAGGGCCTTTATTTCATCGAGTAAGTCCGTTATCTTGGCTTCCAGCGTCGCTATTAAGCCTTGCTGATGCTCTGTCTCTTCTTGGAGTTGTTCCACCTTCTGGCCACGCAGGCTGTTTTGAACCATCAACCGCTGCAAATCATTTATGTCGGTGATATCATCCAAAGTAGGATCCCAGGTAGCATCCTCTTCCTCACTCATAAAGACGTGGGCGCTCCTTTGCGACTCTTTTACCAACTGCTGATAGATCCGGTTTGCACTTATACTAATTCCCTCATATTCGTGACTTGCAAAGTTGTTATACGCGCGAGCCGTGATACTACCCTCAAAGACCATATCCTGATTGCGCCAGGCCAAGAGGGCCAAATCGCCGTGCTGGTCTACGACCAAAGGAATCTCTTCCTTATCTCCGGCAGTTAACTGGATGGGATTGACTGGCTGTACCAAGTCCCTCAAACTACCGGACACCGTGAAGTACACCCAAAGATCACTGTCCGTTAGATTAGTCACATAAAGACCACTGCCTTTCCCTTTCAGCCAGCGCTCTTCGTCAAACGTGCCCCGCAGTTCGAAAATTTCCGTCCCCTCGACCGCCTGAAAGGTGCTCACACTAGATCCAATCCTGCTGTTGCACCACGCCAAGGTGCCGCTAGCTATAACAGCAGCCACAGTCAGGTAGACAAGGGAAAATACCACTCCTGCTATGCGCCTTAGTAACTGTCCACGCCGTCTCCGGCTAAGTAGGTTTCTATGCCAGGCTACCCGCAAATATACACCACCCCTTTTGGGTACTCCTCTAGGCAAAGGAAGCCGTTTCATGAGGCTCCATCTCACCTCCATTCGCTCCTTAACTTGTTAGCCTCTTCCCAAGTTCTAAGTTTAGTTGCCCCTTCCTTGCTCTGCAGTGCCTCCTCCAGTAAATGGATTAGCTCCATAAAGCTACGAAAAGACAACGCTTTCTCTTGTTCTATCCATTGCACATTCCCCTGGGCACTCGTATGCTGGGTATACATGATTTTAACGAGAAATGTGCTACCCCTCGGCTCAATCGGGCTGTCATCAAGTAAATGATCAGCACCCATAAGAGTCACTCCCTTACTTGTATACCTCATCACTGCTTGCAAGAATTTTCTCTACTATCACTCTTCATCTACGTACACCTACTGTATCAGGTGAAAATTACATTTAACGCACAACCGAATTACATTTTTGTACAGGGATGATCCTAGACTTTAAGAATAAAAAAACAGTTCCCGGGGACTCCCCGAGAACTGCTGCGGTAAATTATTCTAGGTTAGAAAGGAGTTTTCGTGACTGAGAGGTTCAAACCTTATGTCAACTTTTACTTGGACATGACTGGTTATTTCCTGAAACCGGTTGTAAAGGCGCCGGGCTATTGTGTCAATGTCAATTCGTTGTTGCACTGATAACAACAGTAAAATTTGGGTCTGGTTCCACAAGGAAAACACGTCGCCCCGGCGCAAGTATAATTGCAAGATATGGATCAGGTCCTTCATAACTACCTTGGCTACACTGTCGGTTAACGGTTGTTTGGTTTCGGAGACTGTAATGAGACCCAAGAAACCCGGGGAATCTCTGTCTTTTCGTAGACTCTTTCGGCGTTCCAGCTGGTATAAAAAGCGAAAGTAATCAATATCGCAGTATAATGCACCGTCCATATCATCGTCATCGGTTAACTTCTTTTCGATAAGTATCAAGTTGGTCTCATGATTGTCCACCATAGCTTGTTGTATCTGTCGATATAGCGACCGCATAGCGGCAGAAGGTTTAACTCCCAGTTCTTTATATAATAAAGATGTGATGTAATTGTAATGGCTTAGTGCCCCCTTAACATCACCAAGTTCAATTAACGCTTGGATGAAATATAGGTGCAAAGTTTCCTCGTATGGTTCAATCAAGCATGCTTTTTCGTAAACTTCGGTAATTTCTTGATACAATTCCATGAAAAAGCATGCTTGATTGAACCATACGAGGAAACTTTGCGTCTGTGTCAACATCTAGTAGGCAAGACACCCATAAAAATATTTATTGAAGATCATTAACTAACCAAACCTACTCCAGCAATACCACGCAAGACACGCTTTACCCACAGATA
>DUNI01000119.1 GCA_012839445.1 Bacillota bacterium | reverse complement strand
TGGCTGTGAGAAACGAGCAATTAAGTGAACAGTGTCAAGAACTGGGTGTAGATGCAGATGGTTTACAATCGGTTCCCCTGGCTGACGCTAATCAATTGGAGCAGCAAACTAAGGCTTTACAGACCGCTTATGAGAGTGCTCAGGAGGAACTGAAATCCCTGGAACAAGAGCAACAGACCCAAAAAATTAGACAGCAAACATTACAGCAAGAAATAAATGAGCAACAGCGCCTTATCGACACTGCCGGCCACGAGCAACAAAAATGCCTAAGCAATTATGGCGGTCAAAAGGAACAGCTTTATCAAAGCCTGCAACAAGCAGAGACCGAGAAAAAACAAAAGGCTTATGTATTGGCCCAGCTCAAAGAACGGTTGCTGCCATATGCCGACGGTTTAGAACGGACGGTAGCGCGGCTGGAACAAGAGCTTAACTACAAACAAAAAGAAGCATTGGCGTTGCGAGAAGAAGTAGCCGGGCTAAGGGCCGAGATCAATATCCAATCGGAAGAAGGGCTGTATTCTAAGATCAGCGAGCTGGAAGAAGAATACGAGCTGGTTCAGAGCCGGTACCGTTGGCTGGCTGGCCGGGCTCGAGCTGTGAAACTGCTTCATCGCTTGGTCCATGCACGTCACGAAGCTATGCTCACCAGTATCACTGATCCGATTCGCCAAGGGATTAACGGGCTGTTTCAACAGGTTACCGCTCAGACTGATCGTGGCTTGCAGTTGGAAGCTGACTTATCGTTGGCTGGTTTACGCATAAGCAACGAAGAATCTTTGCAACCGCTGGATGTATTTTCCATCGGGACCCAGGAGCAAATGTTGCTTTTGGCTCGCTTGGCCTTAGCTCACTTCTTAAGCGCCAACGAGCGCCAGCTGGTAGTCTTAGATGATGCTTTGGTAAACAGCGACGGCCATCGTCGCCGGCGCATTTTGGGTCTACTGGAAGAAGCAGCTGCCAAGCACCTGCAAATCATTATCCTTACTTGTCATCCTGATATGTATCAAGGATTACCCGGCAAAAGATATGATCTGGCTGCCCTAATATAACCCACTGCCACTTCTTGCCTGTATTATTTTTTGTATAGGGGGAACAACTGAGATTGGAGGAGGTGGCAGCATAAATGATGTGGAACAACAATGACCGAATGGATACGTGGGCTTGGTCAAGTATGTTGGTTCTATCTTTAGCTATGACCATGCCTCTTCTCTGGTATGCCAAGCGCCTAACAGAAGCAGTTGAGACTATTGCTGAAAACAAAGAGGAAAATATGCTGCGTGCCTAATCCAATAATTCACTTAGAGTCAGGTCTCAACTCATTCTACAGGTTTTGCCAGCGTTTAAGAAAGTAGAATAAGTAGAGACCCGACTCTTGTTGGAGGTGGTGAGGAGATGGTTTTTGTTCCACAGTTGGCCTTTGTGGAGAGAAAGGCTTTAGAGTACGAGTTAGGGCAACACCTATTGAATAAAATTCGCCAACACAACATTCCGATAGAAATCTATGAGCGCCGTCTTCCTTCGGTTGATCCGAACTTAACAGCACGGGAGCGCTTTTTTCATTTTAAGAGAACATTAGTGGTAGGCATTTGGAGGCGAAGAGAATTTCAAACCTGTAAGCCATCTGCTCATTATCAATTACCGTTGGTTTCCGGTTGTCCGGGATTATGCCAGTATTGTTATTTACACACTAATTTAGCTAACCGGCCCTACGTAAAAGTATATGTTAATACGGATGATATCTTTGACCGGGCCCAAAAATATGTAACCGCCAGAAAAGAGGAGACAGTGTTCGAAGCTTCGGCCACTTCAGATCCAATTGCTGTAGAAAAATGGACCGGAAGTCTGAGACGTGCTATCAAATTTACTACCGAAGTTCCAAATACTCGCTTACGATTTGTGACCAAGTTTGCCGATGTGGACACCCTTTTGGGGCTCGACCACCAAGGAAAAACAGAAGTGCGTTTTAGCATAAACGCACATTGGGCCATGCAGCGGTTTGAGCAAGGGGTACCTCCAGTAAGAAAGCGCCTGGAAGCAGCTGCGTGCATACAAAAGGAAGGCTATCGGGTAGGTATTTTAATTGCTCCTATCTTTATGTTTCCGGATTGGCAACGAGAGTACGACTCGCTAATACAAGACGTAGCTAAAACAATGCCTACTGCCCCGCTTACATTTGAACTGATTACGCATCGCTTTACAATGCGGGCCAAGGCAGTGATTAACGATGTTTTCCCAGAGTCTGAGTTACCGTTAGCCGAGGATGAACGTCAATTAAAGTATGGGCAGTTTGGCTACACTAAGTTAGTCTATCGGCGTGAACAAATGAAAGAACTGGAGTCGTTTTTCCAAGATCGCATCAAAACGTTATTACCAAAGGCTGAGATACTGTACTTTGTTTAGTATAGATGTTTACCTGCCGGGATAGTCTAAATTCGGAGGTGAACGTATGCTGACAGATAGAATTGCCCTAGCCCTGGTAGTAGTGGGTGCGCTTAACTGGTTGTTAGTAGGCCTGTTTCGGTTCGATTTAGTAGCGAGTCTTTTCGGCGGATCAGACTCAATGCTAAGCCGTATAGTCTATAGTCTGGTGGGGCTAGGAGGATTATGGAGCCTTAGTCTGTTTTTCCGGCCGCGCGAGGCGAAAGTAGATTAAGGCGAAAAAGTGTTGCCAAGGCACGAGTCTAGGCCCGTGCCTTGATTTATTTTCGAAGAAAGATTGTGCAATTATGGGCTTGCGTTCGATATTAACAAGGGGTACTATAAATGATGTAGAATCCTACAACGGGAGGCGAAGGAATGACTGAACAAAATCCGGATTGCAACAGTTGCGAACAGGGGCCAAGCAGCGAATGTGACACCTGCCCGTCAAAAAATGCTTCTGGCATAGAAAAGCTCTCGGTTCCGGAGCACAGCTCTATCCGTCACGTAGTGGCGGTGATGAGCGGCAAAGGCGGAGTGGGAAAGTCTACCGTAACAGCACTGGTAGCCAGTGCTTTGGCTAAAAAACTCAAAAGCGTAGGTGTGCTGGACGCTGACATCACCGGACCGTCTATTCCTAAACTATTTGGTGTTACAGATCGCCCGGAAGGTACGCCTCTGGGTTTAATTCCGCCTAAGAGCTTACTGGGTACTCGCATCATGTCGCTCAATTTGCTTTTACCCAACGAAGATGATCCTGTTATTTGGCGGGGTCCGCTAATTGGCGGTGCGGTTAAACAGTTTTGGACAGATGTGGTTTGGGGCGACCTGGATTACTTGGTTGTGGATCTGCCACCGGGAACAGGCGATGCGCCGCTTACCGTTTTGCAATCGTTGCCGTTGGATGGCATTATTTTAGTGTCATCGCCCCAGGAGCTGGCTGTAATGGTAGTTAAGAAAGCTATTCGTATGGCCGAGATGCTCCAAGTGCCCATTTTAGGTGTAATGGAAAACATGAGCTATCTAAATTGTCCCCACTGCGGTGAGAAGATCGAATTATTTGGTCCGAGCCATGTAAGAGCGGCAGCTGAAGCTGAAGGATTAAAATTCTTGGGAGCGCTACCGGTGGACCCGCGTTTGGCTGAACTAGGGGACAAAGGTGAAATCGAAAAGTACCCCACGGATTTTCTAGAGGGGATCGAAAACATTATTACAGCTACAAAATAACCACTAAGGAACGCGGGAGGAAGACCCGCGTTTTTTCATGTGGGCAGGAAAATAGTCATAAGCAATAGAATACCTTCACAATACAAAATTTTGGGGGACTGAGGAAAGTGAAGTCTACCGAGTTGTCGCGGCCGTCTTGGCTTACGGTAAAAGCGCCGAAGCCAGGCACATTGGAGAAGCTACAGGAAATGTTTCAAGACTTGTCGTTGCATACCATTTGCGAAAATGCGGCTTGTCCCAATGCCGGCGAGTGTTTTAGCCGTCAGACGGCTACCTTTTTGATTCTGGGCGATCTTTGTACACGCAACTGCCGTTTTTGCAATGTAACCCATGCGCGACCATCGTTACCGGATCCGAAAGAGCCGGAGCATCTGGCGGAAGCGGTAGAAAAGCTGGGACTTAAATATGTGGTTCTGACGTCAGTGACCCGTGATGACTTGCCTGACGGTGGGGCGCAACATTTTGCTGATTGTATTAAGAGGCTACATTCTGTGTGCCCACAAACTGAGATAGAGGTGTTGGTGCCTGATTTTCAGGGGGATGAAAGTGCCGTAAAGACAGTATTGACGGCGGGAGTGACTGTCTTTGGCCATAACATTGAGACTGTACCTCAGTTATATCAAAGGGTACGGCCGGGTGCTGATTACCGGCTGTCTTTAGCTGTGCTAAAGACAGCTAAAGAAATCAACCCCGATGTTTTTACTAAGTCAGGCTTGATGTTTGGATTGGGTGAGGAGCCGGCTCAGGTACGACAAGTATTACAAGACTTGCGGTCGGTTGGTTGCGACATTCTAACTTTGGGCCAGTATCTGCGTCCTTCGGCCGAACATTTGCCCATTGTTCGCTACGTGCCGCCGGAAGAGTTTGCGGCATGGGAAAAAGAAGCTTATGATTTAGGCTTTGCTTTTGTGTCGTCGGGACCTTTTGTCCGTAGCTCGTATAGAGCCCAAGAGGCGGCGCAGGTGGCTAAAGAACGGGGTGAAAGATTGTGATTCCGGGCAAAGTAATCTGGCTGGGCCAGCAGAAATACAGTGATACCTGGGAACTGCAGAAACAATTAGTGACTAAGGTGCGGGAGGGAGAAGAACCGGATACTTTACTATTGGTGGAACATGATCCGGTCCTTACTTTAGGCCGCAGTTCTAAGAAGGAACACATTTTGGTGTCAAAAGAGAGTCTGGCCGAAGAAGGCATCGACCTGTTTGAAGTGGAGCGGGGCGGGGATGTGACTTACCATGGGCCGGGCCAGTTGGTGGGTTATCCTATCTTGGATTTGAACCGACATGGCCGTGATCTGCATTTGCTGTTACGTAATTACGAAGAAGTGTTACTTCGTACTCTATCGGACTTTAATATTAAAGGACGGCGTTTTCCCGGCTACACCGGTGTCTGGGTAAAAGACGAAAAAATAGCGGCCATCGGCGTGGCCGTCGAGCATTGGATAACTTACCACGGCTTTGCTTTTAATGTGGCCCCTAATTTGCGTCACTATCGGCTGATTGTTCCCTGTGGGATTTCTGAGTATGGAGTGACTTCCTTGGAACGGGTATTAGGGCAGGCCCCGGATTTGGCAGTTATTCGGGAGCGGGTCATAGAGTATTTTGCCGAAGTGTTTAATCTCTCTTGGGTTTCGTAGGAGAAATTAGGTAAAGCAGGAAATTGATCCCTAATAGAGAATATAATAAGTGGTACGATCCAATATAAAAATAGAGGGACACTTCCTGTAGGAGATGACATAATGCAACAATCTGAAGTGCAGGCCTTGGCCAATCTGCTCAAGAGACACCGTGGACAGGCGACAGTCTTCACTGGAGCCGGTATATCTACCGAAAGTGGGATTCCCGACTTTCGTAGCCCAGGCACAGGCCTTTGGAGCCATATTGACCCCATGGAATATTTATCAGTGGATGCTTTGTATGCGCGTCCACATAACTTTTGGAAATACTTTTCTAAAGTTTTTGGCCCTACTTTGGATGCTCAGCCAAATGCAGGGCATATAGCACTGGCTGCGTTGGAAAATGCGGGCTATATCCATACTGTAATTACGCAAAACATCGATGGCCTGCATCAAAAGGCCGGAGCTAAGAAAGTGCTGGAAGTGCATGGACATTTGCGCACAGTACGCTGCAACAGCTGCGGTCGCCAGTATCCCATGAAAGAAGCATTGGCCCAGCTGCCGAAAGTGCCTGTTCCCCGCTGTGATGATTGCGGCCACAGTGTACGGCCGGACGTAGTTCTGTTTGGAGACATGATGCCGCCGGCATTTACTCAAGCGCTACAAGCAGTTGAACAGAGCCAGTTGGTACTTATGGTGGGATCGAGCCTTACAGTTTCGCCGGCGAATACCTTGGCTTTTTATGCATCTCATTTAGCCATTGTCAACCGCGACCCGACACCGGCAGACGGACGAGCCGACGTGGTAGTACATGGAACAGCCGGCCAGGTTCTTACTGCTGTGACTGAAGAACTAAAGCTCTAATATGACGACTGATGCCGGAGGCCTGGTGTAAAAAAGTGTAAGTAAAGGACAATTTACCCACACTTTTACAGCCAGGCTTTTTATCCTATAAATGTTAGCTAGTGGTACCTGATTATAAGCTGAAGCATCCACCAAATAGTCAGTATATACCCAAAACAGACGCCAAGAGAAGTAACAGTACGCAATTAAGTACTGGCCAAAATAATCACAATAGTCAGTGGTCGATAACAATTTAAGTCTAACCGCACCGAGCCGGCGTGTGCTAGGTTAGCTAAAGGAAGGTGTGTGCCATGGCAACAGAGCCTGCTGGCAGCGACTTGCCGGAAATTCTGGCCCGGTATCCCCGGCAACCAGGGGAACTTCTGAATGTACTTATTGATTTGCAAGCGCATTATCGTTATCTGCCTAAGAAAGCACTTAAGGAAACAGCAGAATATCTGAATGTCCCGTTTAGTCAAGTTTATAGTGTGGCTACGTTCTACAAGGCTTTGAGTCTTAAGCCACGTGGAGAACATGTAATAAAAGTTTGCCAGGGAACTGCCTGTCATCTAAGGGGAGCACCTGCTATCATTGAAGAATTGCAGAATGTGCTCGGCATTAGACCCGGAGAAACCACTAGCGACCTGAAGTTTACGCTAGAGACTGTTAATTGTCTGGGTGCTTGTGCTTTAGCTCCCGTAATGATGATCGATGACGCGACCTACGGGGAACTGACAGCCAGCAAGCTGAGAAATATCCTACAGAAGGTGTAAAATATGAGATTTAATACTGCCTCTTCTTTGGAGGAACATCGAGTTAAGCTGAGTCAGGATCAAAATGATTCCAAGGCCATACTGTGGGTATGCGGTGGTACAGGATGCCGTGCCAGTGGCAGCCTTAAGGTGTTAGAAGCCTTGCAGACCGAAGCAGCTTCATGTGGCATAGAGGGGGCTATACGGCTTAAGGTTAAGTCTTCCGGTTGCCATGGGTTTTGTCAGCACGGACCCTTGGTTATCTACACCCCAAGAAACATATTTTATCAAAAAGTGCGGCCGGAAGATGCAGGCGATATAATCCAGCAAACAGTCATAAAAGGGCAACTGGTACCTCGTCTTCTTTATCATGATCCTTCTGCCCGCAAACCTGTTCCCCATGTCCAGGATATTCCTTTCTATAGCGAGCAGGTACGGTTGGCTCTGGCCAACAATGGACATATTGATCCGGAAAGCATAGATGACTATATAGCCGCCGGCGGATATAGAGCTTTGACCAAAGCATTGACAAGCATGTCGCCTGAAGATGTTATTGAAGAAATAAAGCTTTCCGGCTTGCGGGGTCGTGGCGGAGCAGGTTTTCCCACTGGGATCAAGTGGCAGACCTGCCGGCAACACAGCAGCATACCCTATATTATCGCTAACGGGGATGAAGGGGACCCGGGAGCTTTTATGGATCGAAGCATTATGGAGGGTGACCCTCATAGAATTATAGAAGGTATGATAATTGGGGCCTATGCAGTGGGAGCCAAGCAGGGATATATCTATGTCCGGGCTGAGTATCCCTTGGCGGTAAAACATTTGAGCAAAGCAGTTAAGACTGCACTAAAAAGCGGTCTCTTGGGAGAAAACATCTTAGGGAGTGGCTTTTCTTTCAATATTAATATCCATCAGGGCGGTGGAGCCTTTGTTTGCGGAGAGTCTACAGCACTTATGGCTTCTTTAGAGGGACGACCGGGGGAACCACGAGCCAAGTACGTTCGCAGTGTGGAAAAAGGATTGTATGAGCAACCGACAGTGCTGAACAACGTAGAAACATGGGCTAACGTGCCTGCTATTATTGACCGTGGGTGGCAATGGTTTAAGAGCTTAGGGACCAGCGAAAAAAGTGCCGGCACCAAGGTGTTTTCTTTGGTGGGTAAGGTAAAGAATACGGGGCTGGTAGAAGTGCCCATGGGTACGCCGCTACGACACATAATATACAACATTGGTGGTGGCGTATTGCGCGATCGGTCGCTCAAGGCTGTTCAGACCGGGGGGCCGTCCGGAGGCTGTCTTCCAGCAGACTTATTGGACCTGGCCGTAGATTACGAACACCTTACTGAGGTTGGGACTATGATGGGTTCCGGTGGCCTAATTGTAATGGACGAGAGAACTTGCATGGTGGATTTGGCCCGCTATTTCCTCGCCTTTTTAGCCGAAGAATCGTGCGGCAAGTGTCTCCCCTGCCGAGAAGGCATACCGGCACTGCTGCAATTATTGACTGATTTGACAACAGGACAAGGTCAAGCAGGAGACATCGAACTCATAGAAGACTTGGCTCAAGAGTTAAAGGACACCGCTTTATGTGGTCTAGGAAAAACGGCTGCTAACCCGGTTTTGTCTACCCTTAAATATTTCCGCCGAGAATACGAAGAACATGTAGCGGGATTTTGCCGGGCAGGTGTTTGTGGCCGGCTGTTTAAGTACGAAGTGGATAAAGATTGTTGTCGTGGCTGCGGTGCCTGTAGCCGGGTGTGTCCTACAGGCAGTATCAGCGGTGAGGTAAAGGAAGCCCACACTATTGATGCTGATAATTGTAGTCGTTGCGGTAGCTGTGTGGATGTTTGTCGTTTTGACGCCATCAGGGTAGTGCCGTCAACTACTCCTAAGAAAAGCGGGATTAAATCGTTGTGGGCCCATATTCAATGGCTAACGGGTATTGGGAGGCGAAACCATGACTGACGTAGTTTACCTAAATGTTGACGGTGAGCAAGTAAAAGCTCGGCCAGGGATGCGCCTCTTAGACGTATTACGAGAACAGGGAGTAGATATACCCACGTTATGCGACCATGAGGGGCTAGTGCCATGGGGGAGTTGTCGTCTGTGTATGGTGGAAGTAACGGAGCGAGGTCGTAACCGTCTGGTTGCGTCTTGTCTTTATCCAGCGGAACGAGCATCGGATGTGTATACAGAAAGCCCTCGGGTTCGGGCTGCGCGGCGCTTTGTCCTCACGTTGCTGTTAGCCCGAAACGCCGATGTGCAACTGGTCCAAGAATTGGCCGGACGGTATGGGGTTTCACGATTGGAGCGATTGCCTGCTAAGCAGGAAAAATGTACGCTCTGCCTGCGATGTGTCCGGGCCTGTGCCGTACAAGGGCACAGTGCCATTGGGACTGCTTTTCGAGGGCAGGAGAAAAAAGTAGGACCACCGTTTGATGAACCGCCGGCAGATTGTGTTGGTTGCGCTGCTTGTGCCGCCGTTTGCCCCACAGGGGCCATAGAAGTAATAGAAAAAGGAGACACCAGAACAATCTGGGGAAGAACCTTCGAATTAGTACGCTGCAAGAAATGTGGGGCTGGCTTTGCCACCTGTGAGCAACTGGTGTGGGTTCGCAAAGAGTTAGGCCAAGAGATAGAGGATAAGCTTTGCCCCTGTTGCCGACAGCGGGACGAAGCGCAACGGATGGTGAAAGGGTAGGTACTTTAATGTACAAAACCTGGTAAGGTCATACCCTTTTCATTACTACGGTAGCCAATGGGGGTGAGAAAGCACAACACTTGTTTTGCTTAGACTAATTTGGAGGGGGAGAGAAACCGTGAGTAACATCTTACTGATTACCCCAGAGCGTTGCACGGGGTGCGGAAGCTGTGAGTTGGCCTGTTCATTTAAGCACGAAGATGAATTTAAGCCAACAGCTTCGCGAGTGTCGGTCCTACGCTTTGAGGCCGGTGTTTCGGTACCGTTGACGTGTCTTCAGTGTGATGAACCGTATTGTATGGCTGTTTGTAAGACGGGTGCTATTGATAAGGATGCGGATAGTGGTTTGGTATCGGTGGATGGAAACAAATGTATCGGTTGCCGTATGTGTGTAATGGCTTGCCCGTTTGGCAACATCAACTACAGCGTGACGGCCAAGAAAGCCGTAAAATGCAACTACTGTGATGGGGAACCCGAGTGTGCTCTCTGGTGTCCACAGCAGGCGATTGAGTATTTGCCTCAAGATACTGCTACTTTAGGGCGGAAGAAGGCTTATTCGGCTAAGTTTGCCCAACTTGTTGAGGAGGTGCAGTCCTAATGTACGGTTGGATCGGAAAAGTGCTACGGGTGAATTTAACCAGTGGCAAAATTAGCACCGAACCTCTCAATGAAAAACTAGCAAAAGACTTTATCGGTGCCCGTGGCTTAGGAGCGAAGATATTTTCGAATGAGGTTGATCCCAATGTAGATCCGTTGTCGGCAGAAAACAAATTACTGTTTGTGACCGGACCTCTTACGGGAACGCTGGCTACTTCAGCTGGGCGCTACAATGTAGTTACAAAAGGACCGCTAACCGGCACTATAGCAGCCTCTAACTCCGGTGGGTATTTTGGACCGGAACTAAAATATGCTGGCTACGACTTGATTATTGTAGAAGGTCGTGCGGAGAAACCGGCCTATTTGTGGATTTACAATGACAAGGTAGAAATCCGCTGCGCCGAGCACCTGTGGGGTAAACTCACCGGTGAAACCACTGACCTATTGCTTCAAGAAACAGACCCAGAGGCTAAAGTAGCCTGTATTGGCCCCGGCGGTGAAAACATGGTTCTTTTTGCCGGTATTGTCAACGACAAGCACCGAGCAGCAGGGCGTACCGGTGTTGGTGCTGTAATGGGTTCCAAGAACTTAAAAGCGGTGGTGGTTCGCGGTACCGGTGGTGTGAAAGTAGCAAACAAGGAAGCTTTCCGCGAAGCAGTGCTGGATGCCCGGGCTAAACTGATGGCCCATCCGGTCACTTCCGGCGGTTTACCTACCTACGGTACTAATGTACTGATCAATATTCTCAATCAAATTGGTTCTTTACCTACTAACAACTTCCGCACTGCCTATTTTGAAGAAGCTGATAAGATTAGCGGCGAGACCATGGCCGAAACCAAATACTTGCGCAAGAAAGCTTGTTTTGCTTGTACCATTTCCTGTGGCCGTGTATCTGCCGTCAAGAGTGGCCCTTGGGCCCACGTAGGCGAAGGTCCGGAATATGAGGCTACCTGGTCCTATGGCTCTCAGTGCGGGGTAGATGATGTGGATGCTATTATTAAGGCCAACAACCTTTGTGACCAGCTGGGGATCGATCCGATCACCATGGGCAGTACCATTGCTTGTGCCATGGAGCTGTTTGAAGAAGGTGTAATTGATCAAGAAACTACAGGTTTGCCACTTAATTTCGGTAATGCGGAGGCCTTGGTAAAGTTAACAGAAGATACAGGCTACCAACGCGGTTTTGGGGCCGAATTGGCCGCAGGGTCGTATCGTTTGGCGAATAAGTATGGACATCCCGAGCTATCCATGACAGTGAAAAAGCAAGAGATACCGGCCTATGATCCGCGAGGTGTACAAGGAATGGGCTTAGAGTATGCCACTTCCAACCGTGGCGGCTGTCACGTACGGGGCTATCTAACTTCACCTGAGGTACTTGGGATACCGGAGAAACTGGATCCTGACAGCACAGAGGAAAAGCCGGCTTGGCTCAAAACATTCCAAGATCTTACCGCTGCTTTAGATTCGGCTGGAATCTGCTTATTTACAACGTTTGCCATCGGTGGGCCCGAGATAGCTGACATGCTTAGCGCCGCTACCGGTATTGATTATTCTGCTGAAGATTTCTTACATTGTGGCGACCGCATCTGGAATTTAGAGCGGTTGTTTAATCTAGCTGCCGGCTTAACTGCAGCCGACGATAACTTACCGCCGCGCATGCTGGAAGAACCTATTCCTACCGGTCCCAACAAAGGCAAAGTGAGCAAACTGCCTGAAATGTTACCGGTATACTATCAAGTACGCGGCTGGAGCAGCGACGGCATTCCCACCGATGAGAAACTGACAGAGTTAGGGCTGGCCTAAAAATGGTAACAGTACGTTTCTTTGCCGGTATTCGCGAAATTACCGGTCAGAAGGAAACAACTGTGGCGGCAAGTACGTTAAAGGATTTGCTGACGAACCTGGCAGCAAAGCATGGCCTTCGCTTCCAGCATGAAGTGTACGGACCTGAAGGAGTTAGCGACGAAGCTATTATTCTAGTCAATGGACGCCATTTAGAACATTTACCGGAAGGGCTAGAAACAGAGCTTGTCCCCGATGATACAGTGGCCATCTTTCCGTTGGTGGGAGGAGGTTGAGTTGAAAAAGGGCAGTCGTTTTACAAAGAGCGACTGCCCTTTTTCTGGTTTACATTGATATTACAATCCTGATGGCAGCAAAGTTGCAGGAATACTGCAACTTAGATTTGGCACGCCTCTTTTTCTGGGATGGGAATATGTACCATGGCGATGTTACCCAAAGAGTGCACATAATAATGGCAGTTAGATTCCGCTGGAGTGTGCAACATGAGGAGGCAGAATTGTTGTGGTAATCAAATGGGCAGGAGATTTACTCCGGGGTGTCATGGATGAAACAGCCGACGACGTTATGTCTAAAATCATGCAAGATCGCTATACCGACAACTTACTGACTGGTTTATCGGTAGCGAAAAAGTGCGGTTTTCAAAACCTAATGGAGGTGGAGATGCGTGCTGCCCAAGGGACGACCTTAGAGCGCCCGTTAGGAAGCTCGTTGAAGATGTCAGCTTGGGAAGCATTGTTGTTTAACCCTGTGCACTTGCATCGCTTTCCCGTAGAAAATATGGAGCAGGTGAATATGGGCGTGACTATCGGCCCTCAGGCTAAGCGGCCGCTGAAGCTGGATATACCTATTTTTATCGCCGGAATGTCCTATGGCAGTGCCCTTAGTGCTGCGGCCAAAATAGCGTTGGCGCGTGCAGCTAGCGCCTTGGGTACAGCTACAAATACCGGCGAAGCCGGATTATTGCCTGAGGAACGCGAGGAGGCAGCGAAATTAATAGGGCAGTATAATCGCGGCGGTTATCTTAATGTACCGGAAAAATACAAGAAGTTAGATGCCATCGAGATCCAATTGGGACAAGGAGCCCAAGGCAACGCTCCTCAGCGTACCCAAGTTAAGTTTATTGATGACAAAATGCGGACGGTGTTCGGTCTCAAGGAGGGGCAAGACTCTGTCCTTAATTCGCGCATTCCGGGAATTAACAGCTCTGAAGACTTCATAAACACTGTGCGCCGGTTAAGAAAAGAAGTAGACGTTCCGGTAGGGGTGAAGATGGCTGCGACTCATCATCTGGAAAAGGAACTGGATGTGGCGGCTGAGGCCGGTGTGGACTTTATTTCTGTCGATGGGGCCGAGGGCGGTACCCACGGCAGTACCCCAACCTTGCAAGATGATTTGGGATTATCTTCTATCTATGCTATTGCTCGCGCTCGACGCCATCTAAAGCGGCTGGGACTGACAGATAAAGTGTCACTGCTCGCCGGTGGCGGTCTAATTACCCCCGGTCAATTTCTCAAGGCTTTAGCCCTGGGAGCTGATGCCGTTTACATCGGAACTGTGGCTATATTGGCTTTAGTGGCTCAGCAGATTACCAAAGTTACTCCCGGTGAAACCCCTATGCAATTGGTACTGCAGACAGGGCGCTACAAGAAGGAGTTCGATATCGATCTAGGGACACAGAACTTAGTAAACTTCCTTATTCTAGCAGTGGAAGAAATGACGTCGGTAATGGTCACTTTAGGGCATACAGATCTAAGTAAGCTTAACACAAGCGATTTGTGCTGTATGGATCCCTTTCTAGCTCAGGCCTTGGGTGTACAATATGGCGGCATTGCACCCACCGAACAAGAAGACTACTATCGCGGTCTGTTTGCCGGCTACTGGGTGGAAGAGACACCGGAAGAGTATATGCTGCAATAAGAAAGTGCCCGCCGTCAGGCTAACTGGCAGCGGGCACTTTGCTATTTGTAACCTATTTTCCTCCTTGCGTGCGTACATATCGTTCTTCCATTGGCAGAACTCGATTCATAATAGTGGCAATGGTAAAGATGACACCTATATTTGCCAGCCAGCGGGTTAAGGAAAAAGCAGTGCCCAAGGCTTTGGTTTCAAACAGAAACATAGGGATCTTAAGAGTGGACCAAGCGCCTATAAAGATCATGATATTAAAATAACTGGCGCCTTTTTTATGCATTACTTCTGCTACCGGAAAAGCACCGTACAAAGGACCGGCAGCGGCAGCGCCTAACAATATGCTAAGGATTGGACCTCGCATCCCTGCATCCGGACCTAGGAAGCGCATTACTGTTTCTTTTGGTACCCAAATATCCAGTAAACCAAGTAAAATAAATACCGGGGGCAGTATGCTCAGCATTTCGATAAAATTACCGGCTGTGTTGGTAAGTAGTTTAGGTGCCAGATGGGGAAACACGGCCATAACAATCAGATCCACGACTATTAACACCAAAGCAGGGATATATGGTTTCAAAGTACGTTGCTGATTTTTCATCCTTGCACCACCTTGCCGATAATGAAAGCGACAATAAAGGCAAAGACATAGTTAAGTCCGTTCCGCCAAATAACTGCTTTGCGGCCAAAGTATTTTATCTCCAAAGGAGCAGTGACGATACCCACAGTCATTAAGGTGGAGATAAAGACTGCTACCTGCATGACGCCGGCGCCCAGCTCAATAAGCGATGCTGCCAGGGGAAAAGCTACAAAGCCGGGAATAAGAGTCACGGCTCCTAATACCGACGTCACCAGCATGCCTAAGAAACCAGAAGAGTTTCCGATTAGTCGGGAGATAAAATCCGGCGAAATAAAGGTAAACATTAGTCCTATAACAAGAAGCACGGTAGCAAAAGAGGGGAAAATGGCAAGAAAGCTCTTCACGCCCTTCTTCAGCGCTTGTTTAGTTTTACCCCTGTCCTTAAACCACGAATAGATGAGCCAACCAAGGGCTAGAAAATAGAGTAGTAAGGTAAACATAAGGCCACCTCTTTTACAGGAAGTTTTGTCTACTCGGAAAACATGTGTTGGTATCGCTCCAGAAATTTGTCTACATATTTGCGGTTGTGCCTAATAGCTTTGGCCCAGGAGTGGAGCAGCTCAACACCGGCAGGTGTAACTCGGTACTCTTTCCGGGCTGGGCCGGAACCTTCTGTTTCCCAGGTGGATGTAACAAAGCCCTCGTCCTCCAGACGGTTAAGCATACGGTACATACCACCGGCATCAGCTTCTGCCAACCCAAACTCACCTAAGCGCTCCATTAGGCCGTAGCCATGGGATGGCTGTTCTAGCAGCAAAAACAACAAGCATGGTTGGAGGAATCTGCCGGGGCGGGCCGAAACGGTAAAGTGTTGACAGTTACAATTGAAAGGCCTGTTCTCTGGCTGGCCCTCATCTGGACCCATACTAGATGTACCACACATATAATACTTCACCCCCTATATGACAACAACATATACATGCCTATAATAATATAGAATATTTGATCCGTCAATATGTTTTAATAAAACAGTGCCGCTGTATCTACCAACAGGTTGGTATAAAGGCAGGTTTTTGTGCTTGCCTGGGCAGGAAAAATGTTCCTTCTTGCCGAAAAAGATGAATAAGTTAAACCAAAAGGCACCGGCGCAAATTCCACCGGTGCCCAGTATTTTAGCGACGCAGATCGCGTTTAATTATTTGCCAGCCATTATCTGTCAGCTTCAGTTTGTAGCGCAGTTCTTGATGATTGGTTTCTTTTGCTAGAGTATACGTAAGTTCTGCTTGCACCGTATTATCCGGCTCTATAGATAACTCCATATCTGTTAGGGCACAATTTCTGCAAAGTCCGTGAAAAGCAGCCTCGGCGCTGTAAAATACTTGTGAACGAACGGGCACATCGCTTAAACCGTCCCACCAAAACAGGGCGTGAGCAGAATTGCCAACCGGTTGGTCTAAGGGACCGTAATCTGCCACCACCAATCGGAGTCTTTCTTTTCCAACGGATTGGCTTAGGTAATTGATGCTGATATTATGCTCTTGAGCAAATTGAGCCAGCTTGTCAATACCTTCGGTTCGCTTTTCCGGTGCCAGGCTGTTCAGGTATGTGGACAGAGTACGGGTGAGGGGTACAGCTTCTATTCGTTCCAGAGCTAGATCTGGCAACAGCCAGCTTGGATCAGCGGCTTGTGCTTTCTTGTAATCTGCTTTGGCAGCTTGGGGATCCACTCCGGGCAAAGAT
>DUNI01000118.1 GCA_012839445.1 Bacillota bacterium | reverse complement strand
GGCTCCCCGCTTGGATTTAGCCTTGATGCCACCTTGGACAGCCAACGGCTGGCTCTCAGGGTATATTCTAAAATCATCGTAGGCCATTTTGCATCTGCTCCTTTACCAGTCGCCAATAGCCTCTTCTCGTAGGGCCATCAGCTGTTTAAACTCAGCGGTGGTAAGCTTGGTCAGCCACGATTCACCGCTCCCAACAATATTTTCTGCTAGTTCAAGCTTACGTTCGATGATTTCATCGATTCTCTCTTCAATAGTCCCCCGGCAGACAAACTTGTACACCTGCACATTTTTCTGCTGACCAATTCGGTAAACACGATCGGTAGCTTGGTTTTCCACGGCTGGATTCCACCACCGATCAAAGTGAAACACATGGTTGGCTCGGGTCAGGTTCAATCCGGTGCCTCCGGCCTTAATAGTTAAAATGAAAAAAGGGGGACCATCCTCACTCTGAAACAGGTCTATCATTTGATCGCGTTCTTTTTTGGCTACACCACCATGTAGAAACAGTGCTGGATAACCAAAGGTTTCCATAAGATATCTGTGCAGCAACCTCCCCATTTCCGCAAACTGGGTAAAGATCAGCGCCCGTTCCCCTGTAGCCAGTATTTCTTCCATCATTTCAGTGAGACGAATTAACTTCCCTGATCGCCCGGCCAGTTCCGAGTTATCCTTTAGGAACTGGGCCGGGTGATTACACACCTGTTTAAACTTCGACAAGGCAGCCAGAATCACTCCCTGCCTCTTAATCCCGTCACTGGTATCTAAAGTTGCTTCAATTTCCTCAATCACGGCCGCATAAAGAGAAGCTTGCTCCTGGGTTAGGGGGCAAAAGACTTTACTCTCGATCTTATCCGGCAGATCTTTTATGATACTTCGGTCTGTTTTCAGGCGCCGCAGAATAAAGGGGCCTGTCATGCGCTTTAAGGTGCGCGCCGCCTCTTGGTTATGCTGTACCTGAATTGGGAAAAGGAAAGAACGCTTAAATTGCGCCTGATTGCCTAAAAGCCCAGGGTTCAAAAACTCCATCACCGACCACAGATCCCCTACATTGTTCTCCACCGGTGTCCCCGTTAAGGCAATACGGTAGTCTGCCTTGAGCGACCGGGCTGCTTTGGCCTGTTGGGTCAACGGATTTTTGATATTTTGCGCTTCGTCAAGGATAACGCCGTCCCACTTCACCTTCCGAAACAGATCTCCATCCCGACTGAGCAAGGCGTAACTTGTGATAACCAACGCCTGCTTTTCGGCGGCTTTCTTGAAGGCATTACCTTTCTTGCGGGCGGGACCGTGGTGTACCATCAAAGGCAGCTCCGGTGTAAAACGAGTGGCTTCCTTCTCCCAATTGGCAATAACCGATGTTGGGCAGATCAACAGAGCCGGACTACGGAGCCCCTGTTCATAGCGATGCTGGAGCAAAGCTAAACACTGAATAGTTTTTCCAAGGCCCATATCATCAGCCAGACAAGCACCGAACCCTATTTGGCTAAGAAAATTGAGCCAGGCATACCCTCGTGACTGATAGGGGCGCAGCTCTCCCTCAAGCCCCAGCGGCGAAGGCAAATCTGGGCAGGGCTTCTCACCTTGAAGACGCTGTAGCAAATCTCCCAACCAGCCGGAGGCGCTAAGGCTTCGCAAGGAAAGATTGTCTGGCTGTTTTACTACCCCCAAGGAAAGCTTTACTACATCTCTGGCAGTAAGCTGCTGGGACGTCGTTTTTCGCCAGAAACTAAGCGCT
>DUNI01000117.1 GCA_012839445.1 Bacillota bacterium | reverse complement strand
CAAATATTTCCAGCAGGATATTGTAGATATTGGCTGCTTTAGCCAGAGCCCGCTCCTTATTGTAACCACCGGCAGCTAATTCCTCGACAGCATTAATTACACCGCCGCCGTTAACGATAAAATCCGGTGAATACAGTATGCCGCGCTCAGCCAACATTTTCCCGTGTTTAGGTTCCAGTAGCTGATTATTGGCCGAACCGCAAATTATTTTTGCCTTAAACTGCCAGATGGTATTGTCATTTAGAATGCCGCCCAGGGCACAAGGTGCGAAAATATCAGCTTCGGTAGAAAATACCGCGTCCCCTTCAACGGCTATAGCCCCAGCTTTAACGGCCTGCTCTACCTTATCTTCCATTATGTCCGACACGTACACTTTGGCACCGCATTCCAAAAGTTGCTTAATAAGGCTGAGGCCAACGTTTCCAGCCCCTTGCACAACAACCTTTTTCCCGTTCAGGTCATCATTGCCCCAAAAGTGGTTAGCAGCAGCCTTCATAGCATTAAAGACACCGTATGCAGTTACCGGAGACGGATTGCCGCTCTTGCCCGGCACGCCGATGACGTGTCGTGTTTCTTTCATAATGACACCGATATCCTCTTGTGAACACCCCACATCTTCACCGGTAACGTAGCGACCGCCAAGACTTTCCACCTGCCGCCCAAAAGAGCGGATCATGTCTTTTGTTTTATCTTTATTAGGATCAGCCAAAATAACAGCTTTCCCGCCGCCGTAATCCAAACCCATGGCGGCGTTTTTGTACGTCATTCCTTGTGACAGTCTGAGTGCGTCAACCAGTGCTTCTTCCTCAGTTCGGTACGGCCAAATGCGCAGCCCGCCAAGGGCAGGCCCTAAAGCAGTGTTGTGGATAGCAATGATCGTCTTTAGGCGAGACTCCTTGTCGTAACCAAAAATTACTTGCTCATGATTATGACTCGCCATCTCCTCCAAAATAACCATTGAAAGCACCCCCGTTTTGATCAGGTTCCTGCAATACTCGGCTAGGAGAACAATCCCCCTTTTATATGTATATGCCGGTAGATCCTTTCCAAGAACAGTGCAATTAAGTTGTGGTCAAACTATCGCCCATGCCGGGCATACAGCAAAAACCGCCGCCTGACAGAAAGTCCAGACGGCGGTTTGCCCGTGTTAGATCAACTAATCGTTTGGTAGTAAAAAAATCACTTTTCGAGAACGTATTTAGCTGCAATTTCACCACAAAGATAGCCGGAAGTATAAGCCCAACCTTGTGCAGCAGCACCGAAAGTAACATAAGGTTTCTTCTCGGTAAACAATACACCCATGGAATCAGTGCCCACAGCGTACAAGTTCGGGATAGGGGTCTTACTGTCTGCTTTAAGCAGGTTAAAGTTGGTATCAATATCAAGGCCGCCACTCGTGCTATAGCAATAAGAAGCACCAACAATGGCATAGTAAGGGCCTTCTTCTATTTTCTCCAAGAACTCGGCTGGTTTTCCGAAATCCAGATCTTTGCCAGTTTCACAGTAATTGTTATAGGTAGCTACTGTCTCTTCTAGAGTTTCCTTGTCCACTCCCATTAACTGTGCCAGTTCTGACAGGGAGTCGGCTTTATAGATGAAATCCGCATCCACGCCTGCCTGCAGCACCTCTTCTATCTCCGGTAACGGCGTATCAAGAGGAATTGCCGATCCGTGACCTAAGAATCCAGTGGATATTCCGCCGGCCATAGTGCTGAAACCTTCGTTCTTAATACGCTGTACCTGATTATTAGACCAAATAGTAAAGTAGTTTGGACCTGCTACCCAGGGATCAAAGTGGCCAAGACCGGTCTCTGCAGTAAAGCGTTCGCCTTTGCTATCTACAGCTAGCGCCTTAGGGTTAATAACCATATTTAGAGGAATGTCACCAGGGGACCAAGCCGCGGGCCTTCCATACCATTGGTTTACTTCACCTGGGATTTCACGTTTTTCGAACTGAGTAAGGAACCCAGAAGTCCCAGCCATGTGAACAATGGGAGGCATGCCGATATTGTACGTGCCAACGCCTTTATCTATGGCAGCCTCAATCATTTTACCGTCGTTTTGTTGCATGCCAAAAACTTTCCATTCACCTTTAAGAGGATAATATTCATCACTTAGGTACTTGGTCATCATTTCGCCGCTACCAGCAAAACCTCCGGTGGCCAGAATAACTGCATCGGCGTAGATTTCGTATTCAGTACCGTCATAGCCCCGAGCCTTGACCCCTTGAACTGTATCAGTTGCAGTATCATAGATCAGGTCATAAGCCTCAGTCTCTAACATATACTTCCCACCTAAAGCGGTGTACTTTTCGTATAAGCCGTCAAAGTACTTGCCGATTACGTCTTTATTTGCGCCAGTATCAGTCGGGATGTAACTATACCAGCACTCGTAAACATCACTGGGAGTAAAACCGGTACGAGGCGTGGAGAACTTAAAGCCATGATCATATACAAGCCAATCTAAGGCAGTACCGGAGTTGTCCAGAAATTTATCCACTATATCCATCTTGGCATCGCCTTCGGTATATTCCAGCCATGCCTGACGCATAGCCGATTTATCCATATAATCCTTACCATTATTGTGTTCTTCCTGAAAGCGAGGAGGATTGACTGCCATTAAACCTGTGGTTGCAGAAGAAGTCCCGCCATATTTCCCTGCCTTATCAATAGCCAGCACATTTACATTGTCAGGATCAAGCTCGTGCATAATCTCGACTGCACGCATGGCAGCAGCGGAACCGGAACCACCCATACCCACCACTAATACACCGGTGTTAATGGTCTCGGTTACATCTTTCTTTTCTGGAACAGTATGAAAAGCGCTAATGGCCTTTGGATCCGAACCTGCTGCCTCTAAAGCCTTAGTCAAAGCTTCTATAACAGCATGCCTAACTGCACCACTGCTAGCAGTAGCACCAGTAATGGAATCTACATATACAGATTGGTGTTCTATTATGCGAGGAACCATTTTATCGATCACTGACTGAAGGATAGGTGGAGTCTCTCCGTTATCCTTGGATACATCAATATCTAAGATCGAATTCTCGTCAACGGTAACACTTACTTGAACCTTTTCTCCAGCGTAAAACCCTTGACCAGAACCAGTGTATGTCCCTGGAGCCATTAGGGCTTCGTTCTGAGAGGCGTCATTGCGCGCACCACAACCGGTTGCTACAAGCACCATCACCAAGCATAACAATAAACTTAATGCCCTTTTCAATCAGCACACTCCTTGTATAACTGACCTAGTAAAAACCATTCTGCACAGATGAAACCCCTCTAATGAAATCAGTGGTAACCCACTTAGCCTTGCATACATGTACAACTATTTCTCAAACAGGTCAATTTCTTTTCCTAAAGCGTTAGCAACTGCACTTGCACCGGCCAAGCGCCCGGAATTATAGGCCCAACCTTGAGCACCGCCTTCCAGCAACACATAATGGCTGCTGTAGAGACCACCTGCATCAGCACCAGCTGCATACAAATTAGGAATCGGCTCATAGTTGTTAGGATCGTTCTTGACAACCTGCAAGTCTTCGTTAACCCTAATACCGCCTAGCGTACAAAGGTTAGTAGGTATAACCTTAACAGCATAGTACGGCCCCTCTTCCAAAGCAACCATGTGTTCTTTTCTCTTGCCAAATATGGCATCTTTTCCAGCTTTGGCATCTGCGTTGTATTTCGCCATGGTACTAGCTAGCTTGCCTGGATCCATGCCGGCGTTTTCGGCTAATTCTTCAAAGGAATCTCCCTTAAATACCACGTCCTGATTAATCAATTCTTCCAGCATAGCATTGAGGTTTGTCCAAGGGCTGTTCATAGGAGCAACTTCTGCTATGGGACCCATAGCCACGTTCTCATTCATTCCCACAGCTGCCGCTCCCTTTTCCTCCAGGGTATCAACCATAGCTTGAGACAAAATAGTGTAGATAAAATTTCCTTGGGCAACTACTGCGTTGGTAGTAAGAGCGCGGTCATAAATAAGATCTTCATTAGCAAAGCGCACACCGGAAGCGTTCACCCATGGTGTTATGGGCAAATAAGCCAGGGATGTATTCGCCAACCATGCAGTATCTTCAAACGAACTTAGGTCACCCGGAACTTTGGTAACGTGCAATAAATGCACATCTTCGCCCCGTTTTGCTGCCCCGGCATCCCAGGCCATCTTGATACCATCACCGGTATTAGACAGCAGGCCAGCTGACGCAACAAAAACTCCGTCTAAGGTCTCCGCCACCCAAGCCTCGTCAGCAACAAAGCCTCCGGTGGCGATAATAACTGATTTGGCACTGATCTCAATAGTGGTGCCATCTTTCTTCTCTGCTAATACTCCTAGTACAGCTCCTTCACTGTCCATTATAAGACCTTTGGCTGGGGTCTCATACAGCACTTGGCCACCTTGTTCCTCGAAACCAGCTAACATTTTCTTAAAATAGCCAACTGTTTCCGAAGGTGAGTTATTGTTGTATTTGTGGTAACCATGATAGGTGGTGTGTGTCTGTTGAACAGGATCTACCTTCTCAAGATCAAAACCACGATCTAGCAGCCAATCTACTGTAGTATGGGATAGGTCAAGATACTTTCGTACCAGGTTGGCATCGGCCTTCCATACCATTTCTTTCATCCAGTCTTGAAACAAAGCATCGGTATCTACCGGTTTCTCGCCTCGTTCTTTCATTAGTGCACTGTCGGCACCAAATAGCCCACCGCCCATGGCTGTAGTCCCGCCTGGCTGAGCGTTCTTGTCTAGCAAAATGACCTCTGCTCCAGCCTCGGCCGCAGTAACAGCAGCTGAACTTCCTGCACCGCCGGCACCGATAACTACTACATCGGCCGTCATTTTTTCCGTTGCTACAAGTTCACTGGATTCATCTGGTTCTCCCGGACTAGAGACTTCCTCCGGCTTAGCAGTACAGCCAATCAAAGAAAACACCGAAACAAGGACCAATACGGTACAAAGAAGTGATCTAACCCAATAACTTCTCTTCACGTTTGACACCCCTCCTTGTTGCATAAGAGAATCATACAAAGATTACTCTTCTTTTAGCTCAGTCGCATCACCGCCCGCCTGCGTTACGCAATCCTCAACAGCCGCCAGTATT
Source organism: Bacillota bacterium (assembly GCA_012839445.1). Taxonomy (GTDB): domain Bacteria; phylum Bacillota; class DTU030; order DUMP01; family DUMP01; genus DUNI01. The sequence goes on along the minus strand of DUNI01000117.1, from coordinate 20,577 downwards.
GCTCGGCTGGAATAACTGGCTCCGGATATAGAATCAATTGCTAACGTTTGTTTATCGACAATGCTCTTGGAAACCCTATCCAGAGCTATATCCCCTACGCCAGACGTTTCAGAGTGGCTTACCACCTTTACCTCAGTAATGGCGCTGTCGCTTAGGGTTACCTCCACTTCGATTACACCATTATGCCCCTTGGCTTCTGCCATGTAAACACCCGGAGTGTACTTACCCTTTGCCCCTGCCTGGTCACAACCGGTTAAAAATATAACTAAAACCAAAAGTAATCCCAAACACCACAGAACATTTTTCTTAATTGATTGTCTAGATCTGATCAAGATAATATACCTCCCCGTAACTCTTGAGCCGCATTCAAATTTATATCCGTATGCCAACATGACATTATAGTAAGCCCACCGTAAGTTCTTGTTAATTAAATGATAAGCCCTGTAGTAACTACAGAGTCAAGGGCTGGGGATGTAAAAAAGCATAGACAACTGTCTATGCTCTGAAGCTAATATTTGCCGTCTGTTATTTCGCTGCCACTGGTAACCATACTTCAAAATACCTCACAATCCCCTGTTCATCTTCGTCTTCATGAATAATCCAACCGATGACGTCACCAGCCAGTGCCATACCATGTTCATCCATAAAATCAAGTGCCGGTTGTAGCAACCTGTTTATTCTTTCTCCTTCATAGCACTTTATTACCGTAAAAACACTTTTTCTGGGAGGTATCTTCTTTGTTAGCGGTAAATCAATAACCCTATCCACTACTTCTTGGTACTTAGTACGGACAGCATATCCGAAGTACACATTGTCCCCTTCGGGCACCATATGTTGGGGTATATACAATGCTAACTGGATAAGCGGCATCTGGCTAAGCCACTCTAAGGTTACTTCCCTTTGCATCTTACTCATTTTGAACTGATCGTTTACCTGGTTATAGTAAAGAAATAAATCGGGGCTATCCTCAATCTGAAACTTACCTTGCATTAGATCAACTTGCTTAAAGGAATGCCTTAACTCTTTTAGCCGCTCTAATAAAACCTTGTAGTGAGCTATCCTTTGTTGAATTACATTTATGTGGTGTTCTATCTGCTCCGCAGACTCAACATGGGAAAGTAAGTTTAGTATTTCTGTTGATTCATCCAGGGAGAACTCAAAGCTGCGGTAAAATTTGTAAGCCACTAACTTGTTTAGGTCTACGGAATTATAATAACGATAACCACTGCTTTCGTCCCGAGGCGGATTCACCAGCCCCTTTTTTTCCAAAAAGCGTACTGTCTCCGCCGGTATCCCAAGAATACGCTCCACGTCTCCCGTTTTGTACTTCAACTGGAACACCCCTTTCGCCATCCCCAAACCATTTCTATTATATCATCAGGATGTTCTCTTCTTGGGCTGGTTGCCAACCACTACATTATAGTTCAAGTCCAACTATAAAGCCTGTACCCTAGTCAGCCCGGCCCTCTGAGCGATATCCAATGCATCCCGGTATTCCCTGGCAGTAACCCTTCGCCCGAGCACTGGGTGGCCGGTAGCCTGGTAGTAAGGCCGGTACTGGGCCATAATGTTCACGTAAGTGTCTTTTGATACGCTCTTAGCAATAAACCTCGTGACTTTTTCGGTGCCGGCCATCCCATCGGGCAGGACTAAGTGTCTTACTAACAAGCCGCGAACGGCAACGCCGTTTCGATCCGTCACTAAATCCCCTACCTGCCGGTGCATTTCTCTTGCAGCGGCAAAGTTCACTTCCGGATAGTCCGGCGCCAGTGAAAACTCCTTCGCCGGTGCTGCTTCCCCATACTTCATGTCAGGCATATAAATATCCACCACCCCGTCCAAGAGGCGGATGGTTTCCAAGGAATCGTAGCCACCGGTGTTATACACTAACGGGATCTTGAGTCCCTGCTTGGCTGCCATTTTCACCGCCGCCAGAATACTGGGTACCACATGGGTTGGGGAAACCAGATTCACGTTATGGCAACCCATTTCCTGAACCCGGAGCATCATCTGGCTAAGCTCCTCGTCACTTACTACGCGGCCTTCACCAAGGTGGGCTATCCCATAGTTTTGGCAGAAGATACACCTAAGATTGCAGTAGGAAAAGAAGATGGTGCCTGAACCCCCGGTACCCACCAGAGGCGGTTCCTCACCAAAGTGCGGACCCACGCTGGAAACAATAGCCTTGTCGGCGGTTTTGCAAACACCCAAGGCAGGCGGTTCTGATTTTTGGAATCTCAGGACCCGGCAATGCCTAGGGCATAGCAGGCAAGGGGACGCCAGCTCCCAGGCCTTTGTTATCTTCTCGTCCCACTGCTTTTCGCTAAGGGAGAGGTAGGCCGGTGGACGCGGATCAACTGTGAATGATTTCATTATAAGCATACCTCCTCTCCGAAAAAGTTTACCCCAAATTGCTGCCCTCAATAAACTACCGACAGCCCGCCAGAAAATCTACCCCATATAGGAGGATTCTTTCTCTGCTCAAAAAGGGACCTTGCCCATCAAGTCCTGACGGCAAAGGTCCCTATCTTAGCTGGAATGTCCCTAGTGCTACTTAGTCGTCAAAGGCCTCGCTTACTTTCCACACTTTCCATACATTACCCACTAGATCCCGGCTTGGCTTTAGGGTATTTTTGCCTGGTTTCCATCCGGCCGGAGCAACTTCTGCACCATTTGTATTTCTAACTAACTGAAACGCCTGAATCTGTCTGATAGTCTCGCTTACATTTCTGCCCACAGGCGGAGTTAGTACTTCAAATCCCCGTACGATGCCATCAGGGTCAATAATAAAGCGGCCCCTTGTTTCTACACCACTGTCTTCATCATAAATACCGTACATTTTGCCGATCTTCCCGTCCTGATCCGACAACATAGGGAAGGGGATGTCCTTACCGATCATCTTGGATAATTCATGATCATTCCATATTTTATGCACGTATACACTGTCCACACTCATGGACAACACTTGTACACCTAGCTTCTCAAATTCCGGGTTCATTTCAGCAACTGCTGAAACCTCAGTCGCTCAGACGAAGGTGAAATCGCCGGGATAGAAGCAAAGTACCACCCATTTGCCTTTATAATCGGACAGACTGGTACTCATGAACTTACCTTTGTAAAAGGCAGAGGCTTTAAAATCCGGAGCTGGCTTACCTACTTTAATCATTGGCTTCTTCTCCTCCTCAACAATACTAATTTTAGCTGCACTAACTTGCGCTTCGGGCTGTTCGATATCAGGCCGCTTACATCCCACTTTGAACTCTTCGGGCACTAACACTGTCTCCTTCCATAGAAATAATCTATAGATCCACCCTAGCCTATGTAATTATTTTATATCATAACTATTACTAAAATGCAATCTTTTTCCTACGTTTATAACTCTTGCCTTATTATGTTATCCCACAGCCATCGTGACTATCATTACCACTATCGTCAAAATATTATACCCTTATCATGTACACACTCTGTCACCCAATCCGGTCTTAGCAAACCATTTTATTATTCTTATGTACCCGTAATTCTTGCCTACAAAGCAAGGTAATCTAAGCGTGTAGGTCCCTGTAATTGATAATCAGCTCCGCTCTGGTATTAACGTTCAGTTTTCTATAAACAGCAGACATATGGGGGTTGGCAGTGGGATACTTAACACCTAATTGTTTGGCTGTTTCTTTGAGGGTAAAGCCAAGCAGCAACAAGTAAACATCCCTTTCGCGGGCTGTTAGAGTTGAGATCCGTTCTTCCTTGTCCTGGTTGCTTAACGGGAGTTGTTTGGTGGGCTTTGATGGGTCTAAAACAGCCTGATTTAGATAGTTATAATGAGTCAAGATTATTATAGTAAGGCTTATAAACTAATGCCTTAAGAATATTGCTCTGTTCTATAACACCATTGCTGATATTTAGTTGGGTGGCCTAATACTTTAATCTGCGTTAGACAATTAAACCGGTTATGCGACTAATTGAATATGATATAATAGTCCCGCATTATTCTTGAGGGGTGCTTTTTGGGGGGTGCGAATTGGGTATAAACCAGACCAAAATGCTCGGAGACGGACCTTATCCTTTGCCCATGGAGGACTTTATCAAAGCCGTTACCATCTGTATGGATACCGACATTTGTGTAATTATGCCGAAATCGGGAATTGACTTCCCGGAGAAAGCTCAGCATACCCATGATAGCTACGAATTTACCATTCCTTTTGATACCATCCCATACCTTAGCCTAGAGAAAGTGCGTCATAGCGCACTAGAGGGCAGAATCTTGCCCATCAACTCAGGTGTAGCCCATGGCCCCTACAAACGAATGCTTAACAAACGCTTTATCTCTTTGAGTGTGGACAACGATTTTTTGAACGAGATTGCCTATTCCATTTACGGTAAAGCTAATGTCCTCTTTGAGCTGGACGATTATGTTTTTGGCGATGCCCTCGAAATGCTGATGAGAATGTTCGTGGAAGAATACACAAACACCCAGCCCGGCCGAAGACTGGTATTAAAAAGCCTGAGCACGCAGATAGTAGCCAGCCTGCTCAGGCAGATCAAAACAAACATGCCTATTCTTACATCCTCCGATTGCAGTACGTCCAAGAAAAATATCGATCGGGCCATAGAATACCTTAGAGATCAATACGATAGCGAGTACTCCCTTGAAGAGGCAGCCGAACTGGCGCATTTGAGCCCATATCATTTCATTAGGGTTTTTAAGTCCTATACAGGTAAAACTCCTTATGAATATCTGCTGTACCTTAAAATTGTGAAGGCAAAGGAGCTTTTGACTTCGCAATTAAGTATCACTGAGATTTGCTACGCCTGTGGATTTAACAGCCTGAGCAATTTTTGTACATTCTTCAAGCGAAAGGTAGGGGTTACACCCTCCCAGTACCGTAAGATTATAATGAGCAACTGATTGGCGTCGTTCCTTAAACTAGAAACCAGCGAGCAATCATGGAATTAAGGCTGCGAGAAGTATACAGTTAAAAGCGAAAGTCGCCTGGGTGTTTATCCAGGCAACTTTCGCTTTCTTATCTTTCCTATTCCGACGATTACCCGTTTTCTTTAGCCATGGTAGCTATTTGAGCATGCACAGTGTTCCAGAACCGAGGCTACTGATAGGTTTTAGGCAATATCCTCCAGTCCTAGCTCTTTTAGCTTTTCCGGTGTTGGGATTCCGTTGTTATCCCATCCTTTTACTTTGTAAACCTGATCGAGAAGTTTATCTTGATCTACGGTCTGTCCTTTACCGGGGCCGTTTGGCGCCGATTCCGTGTTAAAGCGTTCCGGCAGATAGTCATCTTTACGCGCAAACCCTTCGCGCACGTTAAACATCCGTTCGATGTTCAGCACTCTTTCGCTGGCCTTAAATAAATCCTGATAGGTAATCTCTTGTCCGGTGGCACTGGAGTATAATTTGGCCCATGTTTTACCTTTCACAGCCACTGTTATACTGGTGAAGAGACATACGCCCAATAGGTTGGTGGCCATACACAGTTCTTCAAACGGCTTTATCCAGTCTTTGTTTTCCTCCTTAAAAGGATCCACCGGCTCGGTCACACCGAATTCCTCTTCTAAATAACCAAAGGCGTCGATGGTAGCTGCGTACGGGCGCAGGTGGTCGGCACCCCGTGGTGATATCATGTGGGGAACTGCTTCGCCTTTGCTGGCACGTACACCGTCGGAGGCCATTTCTTGACCTTTTACGTGCATGACATACTTTTCGGCATCCTTCCCAATGGCCCGCGCTGCCCTGAGTGAACCTTCACCCAGCAACTTGGCAAATTCACCCTCTCGCCGGCCCATACGTTCCACCAAGGTTACCACTGCATCGCTGTTCCCCCAGGTGAGATCAAGACCATCGGTAAATTCTTGGTCGATGATTCCTTTTTCGTACCACTCCATAGCCGTGGCAATAACCTGCCCGGCCGAAATCACGTCGATGCCGAGAGCATCAGCTTTATAGGCAGCTGCAGCCACGGAATACAGGTCGGTGTTCCCCAGTTTCTGCCCGAACGCCGCCACTGTTTCGTACTCTGGACCCCCGCCCTCCAGACCTTTGTACTTCCCTTCCGGAATACGCGTGTACCGTCCACAGCCAATGGGGCAATTGTAGCATCGTACCTGTTTCACTTCCAGTTTCTCGTGGTACGCTTTGTGCCCCAGCTTCTCGTCAAAATCGGTTGTGGTGCGCTGCCAGTTATAAGACGGCACCAGACCGAGCCCATTCATAGCATCAAAAAATGACGGTGTACCGTATACCATCATTTCTTCTTTCACAAAAGCCTCAGCATGTAGCTCGTCTATGGCCTGCCTGACCGCAACATCGAACCGCTTTGGATCGGCCACCGGAAGCCGGCCCGAAGAGCCTGACACCGCAATTGCTTTTAAATTTTTACTTCCCATTACCGCGCCACCGCCGCCGCGCCCGGCTGCTCGGTCGCCGTCCACCATTACAGCAGCAAACCGAACCAGCTTCTCGCCACCTTCGCCGATAGCGGCTACTTCGGCCTTCGGATGAGCTATTTTCTCGCGGATTAACTGCTGGGCTTCTTTAGCGCTCTTGCCCGTAAGCTCAGCAGCATCGTAAAACTCAACCCGGGCATCTTTGATATAAACAAAAGTGGGCTGAGTTGCCTTGCCATGGATCACCAGCATATCGTATCCTGCTCGTTTGAGCTGAGGTGCCCAGGCTCCGCCTACGTTAGACGCTCCAATAGTACCCGTTAGGGGCGATTTAAACATCACCACTGTACGTCCCGATGAGGGTGCCTTGGTATCAGTAAGAGGTCCGCAGATAAACAATAATTTGTTTTCCTCGGACAAGGGATCAATTCCGCCCTCCAAATTGTCCATTAAGTAGCGGGCCCCAAAACCTTCTCCACCCACATAATCCTTCATCCACCGTTCGGGAATTTCTTCGGTCCAACTTTTCCGGGCTGCCAAATCCACATGAAGCATCTGACCGCGATAACTTTTCACAGCCTGTTCCTCCTTAAGTTTTTTCCGGCGCATCTCTCCTTTCCTATGTGGGAGGCGCGGCAGTTTCCCGCTGCACCCTGTCGGCCTAGCCCCCATAGCTTGAAACCGTAGGAGGCCGGGCTCGGAAAATTGTGCCTGGTTATTATATTCCATTTATTCCGACTAAATTCCTGCTAACACCCTTAATTTACCGTTGGCCACGATTTTTTGTGTTCGTATTATAGCCAAATGTAGGGTTCGACTCCGACTACTGCCTAAACTCCGGTTTCCTTAGACAGGTTCTAGCCATACTAACCTTGAGTACATCTAGATAAGGAAAGCTTGATAATAAAAAGGGGGACGCGTAACATGCCACAACTGCTTTTGACCGTGCTCACAGTTGCGTTTTGGGTAATAGTTGTCTGGTGGGCTTTATGGATTGTTTTGGCTCTTTATACTAAGGCCAGGGCGGTGTCCTTTCTGCTATCGGGGACCGGGCTGGTATGGGTGTTTTTCGGGCTACGGCTTAGTGCCAGTCCCGGTCTTATTCCCTATTTAATTATTCCTTTACTGTTTCTTCCCAGCATGGTTCGGATTATCGCCGAGTATCAAAGAGGGATTCTGTTTCGATTCGGGCGACAAGTGGGTGTACTTAACGCAGGCCTAAATGTGGTATTCCCTTTTGGTGTAGATTATGTAAGAAAGATTGACATGCGGACCTTCACCATTGATGTACCCAAGCAAGAGATTATAACTAAAGATAATGTACCGGTAATGGTGGATGCCGTGGTTTATTTTAATGTCTTTGATCCGGTGCTGGCTGTGGTTAAGGTAGCGGATTACGTGCACAGTACCACTCTTTTGGGTCAGACTATATTGCGGTCGGTTCTGGGACAATACGAACTGGATGATATGCTGGCCAAACGCGAAGCCTTAAATGAGATGCTAAGAGAACTGCTGGATGAAGCCACCGATCCCTGGGGTGTCAAGATAACAGCGGTGGAAATAAAGGCGGTGGAACTTCCGGAGACCATGAAACGAGCGATGGCCAAACAGGCCGAAGCGGAGCGCGAACGGCGGGCAAAGGTGATTGCAGCCGACGGCGAGTACGAGGCTTCGGAGAAACTGGCAGCCGCTGCCCGTGTCATAGCCACAGAACCTTCGGCCATTCAATTGCGCTACTTACAGACCTTAGCCGAAATTGCCACCGAGCACAACTCCACCATTTTGTTTCCGGTACCTATGGAAATTCTAAAGGCCTTTGGTAAATAGCAGGAACAATAACATCTTTCGTGCCCCTCCCTGGCACAGCGGTACCTGCCTTGTAACTACGTAAACAGTCTTTGCTTTTAAAATCCTGAGCTACTGCGGTTTTTGTACAAACAAAAGGAAGCTGTCCCATGTGTTAGGGGCAGCTTCCTTCTATATTAGAGCAGCCTATTTTATATACTCATTGCTCACTAAAATATCCGCTATGGCCTCAGTTGGTATAACAAATTCCACCACTCCCATACAACCAGGGCCAACCTCGTACTTATCAAAGGAAATTACCAGTTTGCCGTCCGCATTAATGTAGAAGCTTTGATCCTTGGAAATCCGTTCGAATGGCTGTTCGAACTCCTCAACATAGCCCTCTAGCCAATAAACCTTGCTCTCATCGGATTTTATCTGTTCCTTCATCTGACTTATTATATTATCACTTATAACTTCTACATAACTTTCGTCTTTAAATAAGCTAGGTAGGGTTATTAAGACTTGCCTCTTTTTATCGATGGTATCGTACTTAATCTTTGTATCGGAAGACCCGGCAACTGTGAACTCATAGCGTTCTACAGCAAAAATGGTATCGTTGTCTGTTACCACTTCGTACCCGCTGCTAACACCCAAATGACCGCCACCTTTTTCCTTCAAGTCTTCCATGTCAGCCATGAATTCCTCATACAGCTTTTTGTTTTCGGCCAAGTATTTTTTGTTCAGGCTGCCTTCTAAGTCCTTGTTTTCCAGACCTTGGATTTCAGGGACTTTTATATCCGCTTCAAAGTTGTCTTCGTTAACTGTGAACTGCCGAAAAGTAAGTACTTTTACCATGCTTCCCACCACCGGCACTTCTGCCAGTGCTTGGGCAAACACTGGACTGCTATTAACACCTACAGTAACAAGAGCCAGAGCGGCGGCTACGGAAGCGGCTGCAACACGTGCCTTTTTGAAATAATCCTTTTTCCTGTTTTGCTGTAAAGCCTTCCGGACAACAAAATCCAATTCTCTTGGAATAGGTGTGTTCATATAGTCTTGTTTCAACTGATCTAAGCGATTGTTATTCATGGCAGATCCTCCCTATTTCATTATTGTCAACCATTTCGATACGCAACTTCCTCAGCGCTGTGTACAAACGGGTTTTTATCGTATTAACATTCTCATCTAAGATTTCAGCCACGTCGTCTATTTTTAGGTCTTCGAAGTAGCGCAATATTATTATGGTACGATATTTTGCCGGTAAACTGTCTAACGCTCTTTTCAGGTCTATATCTTGGTAAGTATCGCAGGTACCGGAGTTAGAGTTAATTAAAACTTCTTCCTCCACTAGAACTGTTTTGTTTCTTTGACGCAGAAAATCCAAAGCGGTGTGTACCACAATTCTGTAGAACCAGGTTCTGAAATAAGCGGGGTTTCTTAGTGAATCCAGTGATGACATGGCTTTATATATGGATTCTTGAACAATATCTAAAGCATCATCAACGTTTTTTACATAGCTGTAAGCCAGTCGGTAGTACCTCTCTTTATTTTTGATAATATGGTCAGCGAATTGTTTTTCCAACATGCTTCTACTGTTCATTCGCGCGAATTTCCCCTTTCCTCCACCATGGCTTTAGTGTGCGCGCTTAACCTGTCTTACACTATATAGACGCACAAGACCCCGGAAAAAGTTTTATCCAAACGCAATTATTTTTGTAGGCGGTTTCTCTCTGCTAATCTTTCAATGTCCTTGGCCACATGTAGCAAAGTATGAGAAATTGACAAATACCAAGGAGTCGATTAATGTAATAATCGTTGAGGAACAACAGCCCTGTACCTGGTTTTCTGCGAACAGCTTTAACTTTTTTACTATAGCAATAGCAATGGTATCAAGTTTAGGATATCCAGGACTGAAAAAAGGGACATGGAGTATAGAATTAAGCTTAGGCATAACTAGCAGTATAGAAAGCGGTGGTCAATATTGAATAATGTCTGGCTGGCCGTTCGGGACAGCGTTTTGTTGTATTTGGTCGGCTGGTTAGGTTGGCGCTTGCTAGCACGACTAAAGGTTCCGGCAGCCAGTTTGCTAGGTGGAGTTGTTGCGGTGGGAATGGCCCGTCTGGCAGGAATCCAATTTGCCCACTTGCCTGCGTTTCTCCAAAAAGGACTTCAGGTGGTTCTAGGTACCTTTATCGGCTTACGTTTTAAGAAAAATACTTTGCCTGAATTAAAACGCTTAGCTTTGCCTTCTCTTCTGGTTTCTGTTTGGATGCTTACCAGTTGTTTTGCTGTGGGACGCATTTTCCAGCGTCTAACCCGTGTAACCCCAGTCACAGCCATACTCGGAGCAGCTCCAGGGGGAATAGCGGAGATGACCCTGTTAGCTTTTAACCTTGATGCTGATGCCGTGGTGGTTGCCACACTGCAATTAATGCGTCTACTGGCAATTGTATTCATTATTCCTATATTGGCGCTTCGTCGAGCCGAAGATGTACCTTTTAACAATGAGTCTAAAGATAGTAAGCCTAAAACACACTGGCAATGGTCAACCTTAATCACGTTATTAGTGGGTGTTACCGGCGGTATCATAGGACATGCTCTAGATCTGCCGGCAGCAGGTCTCCTGGGAGCACTTATTGCTGTTGGGCTGTCCTCTATTTTATTTCGACAGCTTCCGCCCTTGCCGGAAAGTCTGCGTGTCTGGGCCCAAATAGGTATCGGTGGAATGATAGGCCTAAACTTCAGTCAGGAAACTTTGCTAGAATTAACACTTATGGCCGGACCCGTCTTGGCAGCCACAGCAGTTGTGATTGCATCTGGCCTGGTATTGGCTGCTTTATTAAGAAGGCTAACTGACTGGGACGCCCTTACCTGTCTTTTGGCTGCTGCCCCTGGCGGAGTAACTCAGTTCTTCATTCTGGCTTGCGAGCTGGGTGCAGATCCACTCATAGTAAGTTTGCTACAACTATCGCGTTTTGTGGCTATTGTTCTTGTTTTACCATTGCTATTACGTTTGCCCCTATGGTACTAGAGGTATATAGAACAAAAAGTGCACTCGGAATGCTTAGAAAGTAAGATATGACGTGTCCCGTTTGAGTCAACGGCAGGTGCCCCTTATTATCGAAAATAAACAACCTTATGTAGCTACCGCTAAGGTTCCACGATCCACGCTATCTTATCGCTAATTTGGACAGCAAGATAAGCAACTGCTGTGAACAAACAGAGGACCCATGATTAATTAAATCCCCAACTTATCTTGCTTTTTTCCCATGGTGTTATATACTGGTATTAGGCATGGTCATATTTTTTATGGCTGAATGACCGTTTGATCCAACCTGGGGTTCTGTTCGAAAGATGTATCCGGTATTACTTTACCAGTTTTCGGCTCCTAATCCACTCTGGCCCCAGAGGGAATGCTGTGGGAACTACAATCTGGATAAATAGGTAATGTAGGAAATCGAGCCCAGCTTCAAACGAAGCCGGGCTTTGCTTTTTTGATTGAAGTGCTTTGGGCCACGGATATAGAGGGGTTTTAAGGCTTACAAATTAGAAACCATGTACTTTGAAACAAAGTGGAGAGTGAACCATTGATCACCATTAAAGAACTGAATTTGAGCACACCTGTATTAGAAGCCATAAGCAAAATGGGCTTCGTGCAGCTTACGCCCATTCAGGCAAAAACAATTCCCTTATCTCTAGCCGGCAAAGACGTTATCGGCCAAGCACAAACGGGTACCGGCAAAACCGCTGCCTATGGCATTCCCCTGGTGGAACGTTTAGACCCCCGCCAGAAGCATATCCAAGCCCTGGTAATTACACCTACACGGGAGCTGGCAGTGCAGGTAGCAGAAGCATTAAACCAAATCGGACAACTTAAGCATATCCGTACGCTACCCATCTATGGGGGCCAGGATATTAAACGACAGATCAGAGATCTAGCCAAAGGACCACACATTATTGTCGGTACCCCGGGACGCTTGTTGGATCATTTGCGGCGTAAAACCATGCGTCTTAACCAACTACAGACGGTGGTACTAGATGAAGCAGACGAAATGTTGGACATGGGCTTTATGAATGATATTGAGTCCATCCTGAAAAACGTTCCTGCCAAACATCAAACTCTGCTATTTTCGGCTACAATGCCACAAAAGATAAAGAACTTAGCGCAACAATTCATGAGCCACCCGGAAACTGTCGCTACCGGGACCCAAGAACTAACAATGCCCAACATTGATCAATACTACTTGAGAGTACAGGAAAGACAGAAATTTGATACCCTCTGTCGTCTGCTTGATATCCAGGCCCTTGACCTGGCTATTATCTTTGGACGAACCAAGAGACGGGTAAGAGAATTGGCAGAAGCTCTCGGCAAACGTGGATACTCTGTCGATGGTATGCACGGTGATTTGAACCAGTCCAAGCGCGACCGTGTAATGCGAGCGTTTCGCAACGGCTCGATTGAAATACTGGTTGCTACCGACGTGGCTGCGCGAGGGCTAGATGTAAGTGGAGTAACCCATGTCTTTAACTTCGATATCCCTCAGGATTCTGACAGCTATGTGCATCGTATTGGCCGTACCGGGCGAGCCGGCAAGAGCGGTGAAGCCATTACCTTTGTAACACCACGGGAAATGAATCAACTGCGGCGCATTGAGCAATCAACCAAAGGCAAGATCGTTCGCCAATCAGTACCGGCCTTAAGCGCAGCCATCTAAGCTACTAACATTCTTCTGGGGCGAAAACTACAAACAGAGCCTGCAACTTCTTAAAGTTGCAGGCTCCTAATGTTTGCTCATTTACACCGATTAAGTTGGGTCAACTTTGCTGCCTCAGCAAATCTCGAATCTCAGTCAGTAAAATCTCCTCGTTACTGGCTGCAGGTTCCGGTTCCGGAGCTTCCTCTTCTTCTTTTTTCCTAAAACGGTTGATGAACTTCACCAAGAAGAAAATAGACAGTGCTATGATAAGAAAATCAACCACGGTTTGAATAAAAGAACCATACATAATAGCGGTTTCGCCCACTTTAACTTGCAAGTCGGCAAAACTAATGCCTCCCAGAAGTAATCCTATAACAGGCATGATCAGGTCTTCCACTAGGGATGTAACAATCTTGCCAAAGGCACCGCCGATAATAACACCTACAGCCAGATCCACTACATTTCCTTTTATGGCAAACTTCTTAAATTCGCTCCACATATTATGCCACCCCTTGCAGTATCACTGCTTTATTGTCACCTAATGGTAAAGCAAACTGTTAGTCTTGTCAATAACATGAGCTAACCTAGTTTTTAGTTTTTACTTTTGCTCCGTCCGCTACTTCTTTAGGTGGATTTAGTATTACTGTATCTCCTGATTCTACACCGGCTAACACTTCCAGAAAGTCTTCTCCCTCCAGCCCTATCTCCACTGATGTAAGGACTGCCCGCCCATTTTGTATAACAAATGTCTTATCGTCACCGTCCAAGGTAAACACTGCCTCTCGCGGCAGGGCCAAACCGGTGGTTTCGGCGGTGATAATCTCTACCTCCACCGGATAACCGGGACGCATATCAGTTGGGTTTTTGTCCAAAGTAATTTCTATCGGAACCCGGCGTTGAAGAACCCCTAGCTCCGACAGTTTCTCCACTGCCTGGGGATGAATCTGGGTTAATGTGCCGGTAAGCTCATCTTCACCTAACACTTCTCCTGAAATGACTGCCTTTTGGCCCAAGGCCAAGTCGGGCGCATCTTGAGCCAGCACTTCCGCCTTCACCACCAAGTTCGGGGTCGTAAGAAGAAACAGCGGAGTTCCGACTCCAACTACGGCTCCGGCTTGGGCGTATACTTCCACTACTTGCCCCGCCTCGCTCGCTTTCATCTGATAGTATTCAAGCTTTTCTTCCAACAGGCTCAGCCGGCTGCTCAGTGCCTGGGCCTGTTCCCGGTACTGCTCAATAAGTGCAGCTTGCGACCGGATTTGAGCTAACTGGGCTTTGGCAGCTTGTGCTTGTGCAAGGCTCGCCGCCAGAGCGCTCTCAGCCCGCTGCCGGTCCATCTTTGAAACAGCACCGGCTTCGTAAAGCTCGGTCATAGCCTGGGCTTCTTGCTTTGCTTGCTCCAGACTCTGCTGAGCTGCATCCAGTTGGCTCTCGGCCTGGGCCTGCTGCAGGGGCAAAGTGGCCTCAAGAGTATCCTGCTGAGCGTTAATTGCAGTGAGTTCAGCCATGGCTGCCTGTTTTTCTGCTTCGAAACCGGCGGTATCAACAATAGCCAAAACCTGCCCCTCCCGGACCCGATCCCCGGCTTCAACCAGCACTTCTTTAATAACCAGGGGGTCACGAGCCACCAGTTCTTGTTCCGATTGAGCGGTAAAATGGCCATTGGCTAAGATAGCCTGAGCTATGTGCCTCTCTTTCACTGCTGCCGTTTCCACAGATACTCCTTGCCGGCCCAAGATTACCACCGCCGCTAAGACCATGGCCAACACCCCTAGGGCAGCCGCTAGCAGTTTCTTTCTCTTGTTCATAGTTTCTCCCCCCTTAGGTAAGTCTGCTGGACAATGCCTCCAGGAAATTTAGCTTGCGTACCTTTTGCCAGACAGCGGCCAGAGTCAATACCATGATTAAAATTGACAGCACCGCAGCCAACAAATAGGCACCGGGGCTTATATCCGTGGTAAAGTAAAACATTTCATCCCCGCCGGCCAGCATAGCTTGGATCATAAGCACCACCAAACCTTTGCCCAGCGGTGCCCCGCTTATGAGCCCCGCCAGCAAAGCAAATAAATTTTCTCGGGTTACTAACTGGAAGATTTCTTTCTGGGAAAACCCCAGCACCCTCAAAGACGAGAATTCCCTTGAACGCTCCGCGATGCTGACCGAGGTTGTATTGTAAAGGATGGCAAACCCTAACAGGCCTGCTACAAAAACCAAAACTGTTATATAAGTAATCATCATGCCTAGGTATTCAGAAAAGATATCAGTTAAATCCCCGCTAGAGTAAACGGACTCTATATTACCCATACTTTGGAAGGCTCTTTTGATATCGTCAGAAGAACTCAAAATTACACCGGAAAAAGTCTCCTTTTGACCGGTCAAACGTTCCATTTGCTCTAAGGACATATACAAGCCCGAGCCCAGGTATTGGGTCACCACCGCCTTTACCGGAACCAGGTGTGTTTTGCCTCCGGTGACATAAGACGACATTTCCACCAGGTCACCTCTACTTACGCCCAGGGATTCGGCCAGACCACGGGAGAGAAAAATGCCATGGGCAGGAAGGGGTATAAAGTTCCCTTCTTCGTCCTCGAACCGTTGGAGTTCGGTAGTAGTAGGCAGGGCCCGGGCCAAAAGCGTTTGTTCTCTCCAGCCCCTGGTCACCTGAAAAGGTAGCTCCAAAAAAGGTTCAATAGTTGTAATACGCGCTTGGGAGCGCATCTCGGTAATTACCCGTGAGCTTACCGGCTTGATAAAAGACACAGCATAATCGTACGTCTCCAGCTCGCCGAACTGCTTATCTAACAACAGGTCCCACAGGCCGAACATATACAGAGAAAGGATAATAATTGCATAAGCGAGGGCTACCCCAACCGTTGCCAAGGCAAAACGCCGCCGGTTACGCCAGATACCCCTCAGCACCAACTTCCAACTAAAAGTGGTTCGGGCCCACAGCTTAGGGACCAACTTTTCCAACAGGCTTCTTTTCCCAGGCGGTGCAGCTTGGGGACGCATAGCTTCAGCCGGAGCAATGCCAAGCACCCCTCGCGCTGCCAATATACCGGTACCGCCACAAAAAAGAACAGTGGACAATATGCCAAAGAAGATAAACCCATAGTACAGACGAGTCTCCAAAAGCGGGAGCTGAAAGTATTCCAGGAACAAACGGACAAGAGAACCGGCCAGCAAATACCCGGCCCCAATACCGCTGACAGCTCCCGGTAATCCTAACATTAAGGCCAGCTTTAGATAGTGGCTCATTACTTCCAGGTTGCTGTATCCGGTAGCCTTAAGTATGCCGATGGCGGTGCGGTCGGCCTGCACCAGACGTGAAATAAGCATGTATATCACCAAGGCCGCAATACCTAAAAAGATAGTGGGCACAGCCCGTGACATTCGCTCAAGCTGCTGGATTTCCATGTCAATTAGGGCATGACTTATCTGATCTCCCCTGGTCACTATGTTCTTTATTCCCCGGCTCTTGAAATCCTCTTGGATTTTGTCTCTGACGGCCTTAGCATCTACTCCCGGACGTAACAAGCAAACGGCGTTGTTAGCCTGGCCGGGCATAGCCATGACTTCTTGCATCAAGGGCAGATTAGCAAAGCCGATACCGAAGTTAAGATTATCCGGCAGCATGCTTTTGATATCTTTGATGGCATAGATAAATTCAGGACTGTCCACCAGAGCCGTTACTGTTACCGGAAAAGATTCGCCCCGGATAATAAGGTCGATCTTATCTCCCACTGTAAGATCATTAGCCTCAGCAAAGGCAGCCAGTAACGCAATGCCCCGTTCTCCGCTAACTACGGGAATACGTCCTGCCTGTACATAAAGACGATTTATTCTTTGGTCAGGTCCGATACTTACTAAGCGCAGGGTGGGATTCAGGTCCCGGCCCACATCGGCCCGTATGTCAGCCACAATGCGTGGCTCCACCGTCTCCACTTCCCGCAACTTCCCCAGGTCCAAAACAGTGCCCACCGGCACGGCGGTAAAATCGGCAAACAGATCAGCAAAGCGGTAATTACGATAGTACTCATCAAGACAAACCAACATGTTTTGAGCCGTATTGCTGAGTGATGTTAGAATCATGAGCCCGATGCAAATTATTATTACCACGGCTCCATATTGGGCCTTGGCCCCCATAACAGTGCGGATGAGTCTTTTATCCAGAGCTTTCATCTTACCAGACAATCCTTTCTGCCGGCATCGGCTCCGGGTTATTCCAATCCTCAACAATGCGTCCGCTGCGCAAGCGTATAACCCGGTCCGCCATATCGGCTATAGCCGCGTTGTGGGTAATAATGACCACAGTGGTGCCATAGCTGACATTAATTTCTCTAAGCAGCCCCAGGATTTGAATTCCGGTTTCATAATCCAACGCTCCGGTGGGTTCATCGCCCAAGAGCAGGCCTGGGTTTTTAGCTATCGCTCTGGCAATGGCCACCCGCTGCTGCTCACCACCGGATAATTGGGACGGAAAATGATCCATCCGTTCCTTCAACCCTACCCCGGCCAGCACTTCCTCCACCGACAGCGGATGATCCACCAGTTCTGTTGCCAACTCCACATTCTCACGAGCGGTAAGAGAAGACATCAGATTATACAATTGAAATATAAATCCCACTTCCTGTCGTCGGTAGAGAGTAAGTTCCATCTCGTCAAACTGGGTGATATCCCTTCCCCGATAGAAAATCTGACCCAACGTAGGGCGATCCATCCCACCCACAATATTAAGAAGGGTGCTTTTGCCGGAGCCGCTGGGCCCTAAAATAACCATGAGTTCCCCGGCATATATCTCGAACGTTGTTTCCTTTAGTGCTTCCACCTTAACTTCGCCCATGTCATAAGTCTTGCTAATGTTATTAAGGCTCAGTAAAACCTCCTGCGGCAATAAATCCACCCCCCTTAAAAATTACTCTGCGTTAATCGTCGATAGAAGCATTCGGATCCTTAAGACCATGCTTTATAAACTCCAAAAACTGGCTGGTTTGTTCCTCCAGCATTGTTCGCTCCAATACGTCTTTGTAGCTGTCCATTAACAACTCGCCAAAACTCATAAAGGAATACTGAATTATCTTCGTCATAAACTCCGGATCCAGGTCGCTGCGCAGTTCACCCTGATTAATAGCTTCCTTAATCAGAGGGTCAAAGACCTGGTCATAATACTCCGGCGAGAGTCCTTCGGCTTTGGATCTTAGTTCTTGGTTTTTCATGATACTGAGCAAGAATTGACTCAGTTCCGGATGCTGCAGGGCAAACTCAATCCCTCCCTGCATCAAAAGCTCCAAGGTCTCAAAAAGGCCCAGCTTTCTACTGTCCACACCTCTTTCTTCTATCCAGCGGCTGATAAAAGCCAGTTTTTCATCGGCAGACCGCTCCACCACTTTCAGAAACAATTCCTCTTTATTATTAAAATGGTGATAAAAACTACCCTTAGAAATACCCGATCGTTTGATTATTTGATTGAGCGACGCCGAATCAAATCCTTTGTCAGCAAATTCCGTCATAGCTTCCTGCAACAGTTCGTCTTTATGAAGAAAACCTTTGTTTTCCATGTTCATGCATCCTTACTTGGCATTGTATTTTAGTACAAGAAGTCTAGACCATTTGGTCTAATAACAGCTTACCTTGACTAATTACCGGCGTCAAGAAAAAAGAAAAATAATACACTTTGTCATTGTGACGAACCGGTAGAGCTGCACCAATAAAGATAACAGGCACCCGGTGTTTTATCCGGGTGCCTGTCATCGCTCGCTCTATCTTCCTATCTATCCCCGCCCAGTAATCCTCCTAGCAAGCCGCCACCGATCCCACTCACGCCTTTGCTCTCTCCTTTGCCGGATCTCGAAGCTACAAATATGCGATCTGCCAGCCGGGAAAAAGGTAAGCTCTGCAGGTAAACCGTTCCCGGTCCGGTAAGCTTGGCAAAAAACAGTCCTTCGCCGCCGAAGAGGGCGTTGGTAAACCCGCCAACGAATTGAATATCGTAATCTACACTGGGAGCAAAGGCCACCAAGCAGCCGGTATCCACCCGCAAGGTCTCGCTCGGCGCCAGTTCCTTCTTAATTATTGTGCCACCGGCATGGATAAAAGCCAGTTCGGAACCTTTTAGTCTTTGCAGGATAAAACCTTCGCCACCAAATAGTCCCGCCCCTATTTTCTTGGTGAAGGCAATCTCGATCTCTATACCTTGGGCGGCACAAAGAAACGCGTTACGCTGGCAGATGAATTCGCGGCCCACCGCCCCTAAATCCAGCGCAATGATCTTTCCCGGATAAGGAGCGGCAAAGGCCACGCACGCCTTGGTACTGCTTCTGTTAGTAAAGGTAGGAATAAAGAAGCTTTCACCCGCTACCATTCGTTTGAAGCCACTCATGAAGCCGCCCCCGGTAGACGTTTCCATCTCGATCCGCTCATCCATGTACATCATGGCTCCGGCTTCGGCCCGCACTCCTTGGCCGGTGTTCAAACTAATCTCCAAAAACTGCATATCGTCACCGTGGATTTGATACTCAAGTGTCTTAGACATGTAGCCGCCTCCCCTCAAGTTACACTAATCATAATCCGATCACAGGTCTATGTCACTATTCTTGTTTCGACTTATTTAGAAAGGCCCTTCACTCGTTCATTATTAAGATCCTGATTTGGCTTTTGCCGGTATCAGCATCATCCCGACAAATCTCTAATAAGATATTCTTGCCTCTTATTGTGCCACCTAACATTGCCGCATCCGGTCCTATTGCCGTGGACTTGTCATTGGCATCAGCCAATACGTTCTTGTAATACTCTGTTGCTTCTTTTAGCGGTGCCTGGGATAAATAGTATACTTGAAACTCATCTTCGTTTTCTTCCAGAATAAAGTCAATCCTCTCTACCTGGTACAGCGGAACCAGATCCCTGGGATATGCATTCGGAAGATCTACGTTATTAGCAGGTTTGTCGGCATTGCCGGAGAAGCTGTCGCTTCCGCTGCCGGCAGGCTCCACGGAACCGTTGCTGCTTTCGGTAACACTCTGGCCTTCCACGCCGCCGGCTTCCTCAATAGTAATTGAAATAACACTTTTGACACCGTCTTTTTCGTCTCCGGCTGTTATGCCAATAGTAATCGCCTTACTGGCTTTGATACCGCCCACGATGCCAAAATCGCTTCCGCTGGCCATATGCTTATCGGTAGCATCGGCCAGAACACCGCTGTAGTACTGGGTAGCTTCTTTTACCTCTGCTTTGGATGCACAAATGACAACCATTTCTCCCTCTTTGCTCTCGGATGAGGTACTTATAGCTACCGGCTTTAAGAGCGGTACCATATCCTTGGGATATGATTTTGGTAAGTCAACATTGGTACCAATGGTAGTTTTGCCGCTCTCATCTGTTACTTCCACTTTGTCTTTACCGATAACAGCCTCGCCGCTGTCGGTCTTAACCTTCTTACCGCCGCCACATCCGGCCACCAGAACCACAAGTAGTAACAAGGCCAACAACGCTCTTAACTTGTTCATCGATCATCCCTCCTTAGTTTCGTAACCTACTTACTTCCCGATCTTTTTGACCTCTGAGTAGAAATCCCACATGGGCTCTGCTTTTAATTTATCCCTCAACCGCGTTAAATGCTTTGGCTTCATTGCGTAAGACTATTGAAATATTGCCATTCTCGTTCAGGCTATTCTACAATTGGGTTCGAGCAATTTCACCAATT
>DUNI01000116.1 GCA_012839445.1 Bacillota bacterium | reverse complement strand
CTATTTCTGCGGCTATAGTGTATGCACACGGAAAAAGTCCATTGCAGGCAGCACTAAGCTCTGCTCATAGCATATTGGATAAAGTGGCTAAGGACGGAGTTGGCAGGGATGCTTTTGCTTTGCAGGTGGAAAAACGCAGTGGATCACCTCTGCGTTTAGCAAAACCATGGGAAAGTCAGAACCATAAGTGGGCCGAAGAAATAGACATTTTATCCGCCAAGATTTTCCCTCAAGAGGATTCGGCATATTCATCTCGCTTTCTATACAACACGGCTGAGTTACTAACCCCGTTTTCAGATAACGGGTTGAATAGATCTCTAGAGCTAGGAGCAGAAGAAATAGTTCCCCTCTTAACAGCGGAATATCTTCGTGACCGCGAACTAACTTGGCCACGTGAATACACCCAAGAACAAATCAGAAGGGATGCTACTGAGCGCATGCAAGTGCTGTATGAACTTTTACTATGGGAACAAAGGCAGAAAGGTCAAATAACGACCTGCGGTCTTCAGCCGCAAGCATTGCCGTTACTGCGCTTTTTGGCGACCAAGGGGGTGGAGAGATGACGCCTAGTGAGCGACTTTTTGTTTTTGGATGCGAAGAAAGCTACTTTTTCCGTGGTGGACAGCCCTTTAATGCCGGCGAGTATGGGTATTTACCTTCTAGCTTTCCTCCCAATTGTCAAGTAATGCAAGGAGCTATTCGTACAGCACTACTTAAAGGGCATGGAGTTGATTTTGCAGATTACAACAAGAACAACTATTGTTCTGTTTGTGGTGGGGGTATTGATGTTTGCTCTGTACTTAAGGCAGTTGGATCTTCGGGTTCATACCATGACATTGGGATGGATCTAAAAGGCCCTTGTGTAGTCCACCGAAGTGGGAGCAATATTCAGCGACTTTATCCGGCTCCGCTGGATTTAGTTAGACAAGAGACGACGTCAGGCAGAGGAAATTATGTCCGGCTGCGGCCCAGCCTGGAACCATTGGTTACTGATCGAGGACTCCTTTATTTGCCTGCTGGAGAGTCGCGCTATAAATCCTTAGAAGATGCCTGGATTACAGAAGATGGTTTATTATCATATCTTACAGGAAAAGAAGTCCAAGCTAAAAATATTTATTGGTCTAAAGGTGAGCTAGAGCGAGATTCAAATGTGTTTCTGGCCAGAGAGAAAAGGATTGGTATTGCTCGTGATCATGTTAAGCGTGTTGCCAAGGAGCACATGCTTTATGCAACTGAGCATGTGCGTTTTCGAACAGAGTACGGTTTAGGTGTAAGAGTGGGGAGTTTACCAGAGGTAACACTGCCTAGTATTGTTAAGTTAGGTGGGGAAGGAAGAATAAGTAGTCTGCAGACCTATGAGACAATGCCTATTTCTCAAGTTGGAATTAGTGATGCTATTAAGCAAGGCCCAGGGCTTTTTAGTGAACAGGGATTTAAGTTGACTTTGTTAACACCGGTAAGATTTTCTTCTGGATGGCTACCGGATGGATTTAAGAGCATTGAAGTGAAAGGGGCAATGGTCTGGCAGGGTAAGTTGGAAGGCATAAATTGTACCTTGGTAACGGCTTGCATGGACAGACCTTTATACATTGGAGGTTGGGATGTTGCCAATCGCAGGCCTAAACCAAGGCGTGCATATGTACCTGCGGGCAGTACTTACTATCTTACGACATCGGAAGATATAGAGGAGGTTATAACGGCCATGCATGATAAAAAGATAGGGCTAGAAACACAAATTGGCTGCGGCCATGTAGTGGTGGGGAGGTGGTAAGGGTGAAACAAGAAAGAGGTACATTATTTCTTTATGCGCAAAGCCTATTGCATCCCGGAGCGGGGACAAGCACGGAAGTGATAGATGTACCTATCCAAAGAGAGGCTCATACTAGATTCCCTCTTATTCCGGCTTCTAGTTTAAAAGGTAGTTTGCGAGATTTAGCAGAACGAAAAGTGAAGGACCAAAACCTTATTGCAGATATTTTTGGTGTTGTACGTGACAAAGAAGCATTTGCTGGGGCCCTTACTGTAGGAGACGGCAAAATTTTAGCTTTTCCAGTGAGATCTTTGACCCGCACATTTTTTTGGGTTTCATCTCCATTGGCATTATCTAGAGTCAAACGTGACCTAGAAGTGTCTGGGCTAAGACCGAATTGGGGCATTATACCAGAAGTTAAACAAGGCCAGGGGCTAGTACCTACTAATTGCGACATAGACGGTGACTTGTATCTCGAAGAGATGAATTTCTCTGTAAAACCAAACAAAGAGGTTTCTACTATGGCTCAGTTTATTGCCTCACAGCTGGATCCGGCTATTATTGGCGAAGCTTATGCCCACAAGTTACAAAATGACTTGGTTGTAATTAGTGACGATGATTTTCCCTACTTTGTGCGTTTTGCTACCCATGTAACGGCCAGAATCAAACTCACCTCTGCTAAGACTACAGGCAGTTACAAGACTGCTGATGGGGTTAAGGAACAAGGCAACTTGTGGTACGAGGAAGCTTTGCCCCCAGAGACTATATTTTATGCCCAGGTGGGTGCAGATACGCCAAGAGGGCACAGTCTTAGCAATAGCCAAGAAGTATTGCAAATACTGACAGATACAATACTAGCAGAACGTTTTATACAATTAGGCGGCAATGAGACTTTAGGCCAAGGTTGGTGCGCAGCCTTTTTTGCCAGGGGGGTAGATGCATGAAAACCCTAGAACAAAAGCGAGCCCAGTTTGCCTGGGAACAAATAAATAAAGTTCGGAACCAAAAAAAGTACAGCCCGGCCAAAGTAGCGATGCATTTACGACGGCTACCTGCTATGGTGCTGACCAATGGGTTAGGGCAAACCCTGGCTTTTCTGTTGGCTGATTCAAAGAACAACAAAGACGGGCCCTCGTATGTTGTTTATGCTATGTTAGCAGAGTGGCTGATAACAAAACGACATTTGTATGAAGGGAAACAGGAAGAGCTTCTGTATCACTTGGCCAAGGGTGATCGTGCCAAGT
>DUNI01000009.1 GCA_012839445.1 Bacillota bacterium | reverse complement strand
TCCCAGTACAGCTACAGTTAAAGCGATACTTTGCACCGCAATGCCGATCTGCATCTTTTTATCCAGCAATGACTCTTGAGGAGAACGCGGCGAGCGATCCATGATACCGGGTTCCGCTTGCTCCACACCCAGCGCCAAAGCGGGGAAAGCGTCAGTTAACATGTTGAGCCAAAGAAGATGTACCGGCAGTAACGGCAATGGTAGGCTCAAAAGCTGAGCCAAAAAGACAATGAGTACTTCGCCCACGTTACAGGACAGTAAGAAATAGACGAATTTACGGATGTTGGTATAGATAACACGACCTTCTTCCACAGCGTGCACAATGCTGGCGAAATTGTCGTCGGTTAAAATCATATCAGCCGCGCCTTTGGCGACGTCGGTACCGGTGATGCCCATGGCCACACCGATATCGGCTTGTTTAAGAGCCGGAGCATCGTTGACACCGTCACCGGTAACAGCCACAATATGGCCTTGTTCTTGTAGCGCTTGCACGATGGCACTCTTGTGCTCGGGTGCCACCCGGGCATAGACATTTACTGTCTTTACTTTCTCCACGAATTCAGCCGGCGTGAGTTCGTCCAACTCGCTGCCGGTAAGAACGCCGGCACCGTCGGTTAGACCCAGCTCCTGACCAATGGCGTAAGCAGTGGTGGGATGATCACCGGTGATCATAACAGTACGAATTCCGGCCTGGCGGCATTCTTGTACAGCCGGTTTGGTTTCCTCACGCAGCGGATCCTTGAGTCCGGCCAAACCGAGGAAAACCAGCTCTTCTTCCACCGCTCCCATGTTAGCCTGCGGAGGCAGTGCCGGTAAACGGCGGTAAGCCAGAGCCAACACCCGCAAAGCTTTCTTGGCCAAGAAGGCGTTTTGCCCTTCGATTTCTTCCACCAGTTCAGGAGTCAGTTCCACTTCCCGGCCATCCAACAGTAAGTACTGAGAGCGGCCGAGAACAACATCAGGCGCACCCTTAGTCATAACCAGATAGCTACCGTCAGAAGCCGGATGGACAGTGCTCATGAGCTTACGGCGCGAATCAAATGGAACCTCGGCTACGCGGGGAAAATCTTGCTTTAAGTCGTCTGATATAAAATTGCCTTTGGCCGCTAAACCAAGCAAGGCACCTTCGGTAGGATCGCCTACCAACTCGCCTTGTCCTTCGACGTTCGTCACCTTGGCATCGTTACATAAAGCTGCCGCCATTAAGGTAAGCTTTAGTTCAGGAACAGCGGCAGCATCCTTGGGCTCTTCCCCTAAGACAATACTGCCGTCTCCGGTATAAGCTGAACCGGATACCTGATACATCTTCCCACCGGCCCACAGAGCCACGGCGGCCATTTTATTTTGGGTCAACGTGCCGGTTTTATCGGTACAAATCACAGTGGTGGATCCTAAGGTTTCCACCGCATGCAGTTTCTTGACAATAGCGTTCTTGGCCACCATCCGCTGCATACCCAAAGCCAGCACAATGGTAACTACCGCCGGCAATCCCTCCGGAATGGCGGCTACCGCCAGGCTTACAGCTACCAAGAACATATCCAGAAGGTAAGCTCCGGTATGTTCTCCTTTAACAACTCCGGTCAAAAATACAATGGCGCAAATGGCTAAAGTAACACTGCCCAATACTTTGCCCAGGGAATTAAGACGCTCTTGCAACGGTGTGGTGCCTTCGCCGGCATCGGCTAACAGACCGGCAATGCGCCCCATTTCTGTATCCATCCCTGTGGCCACAGCCAGGCCCTGCCCGCGTCCATAGACCACCGTAGTTCCCATGTAAGCCATGTTAACCCGATCGCCCAAAGGAACTTTTTCGGCCAAAGCCGACTTAGCATCTTTTTCCACTGGAACCGACTCACCGGTAAGGGCGGCTTCTTCCACTTTGAGGCTGGCTGTTTCCGTGAGACGAACATCGCACGGC
>DUNI01000115.1 GCA_012839445.1 Bacillota bacterium | reverse complement strand
TTCCTACAGAGCTGCTTATTAGGGAAGGATGAATACACGTGTGTTATCTTAAATATTTTCCTCACTAATAAGCAGCTCTGTAGGAACAATCCCCTTTATGATACGCTCTGCCACTTATTAGGTGTTCAATTATAATATATATACCCCGTCAGGATCTGACGGGAAGTGGCAGAGCGTATCATAAAGGGGATTGTTCCTACAGAGCTGCTTATTAGGGAAGGATGAATACACGTGTGTTATCTTAAATATTTTCCTCAGCCGTTCTTAGATGACTTGGTAGCCGGACGGGTGCTGCCTGTTGTGGGTGCAGGCCTATCGAAAAACGCTGTTCCGCCACTCTCTGTTTTCTCTGAGGTAGCTAAAGAGCTGGCCCAGCAGATACCGGGCTATGTATATATGGATCCTATTGACGCTGTGTCGGCTTACGAATTTGAATATTCCCGGTTGAAAATGGTGGAGGAGATTGCCCAGCTGCTTAACCGCAGTGATGTGCAGCCCGGACCGGCTATCGAAGCCTTTGCCAAACTGCCGTTTGAACAGGTGGTTACTACCAACTGGGAACATTTGTTGGAGCGGGCTTATGCCGCTGTTGGTCGAGAGGCGGTACCCTTGGTGGAAGAGACGCAGCTTTCTTCGCGTGTAATCCAAGACGGTGTCAGTCTGCTTAAGATTCATGGAGACTTTAACAACCCGGCCCGTATAATCGCAACTGAAAAAGACTACGACGGTTTTTCTACCAACTATCCGTTGTGTGCCACCTATTTGGCTTACCTGCTCATTGTCATGACCCCGCTCTTTGTCGGTTATAGCTTAAGCGACTATGATTTTCGTTTTGTTTACCGCTTTGTGGAGAAAAAACTGTACGGGTTCCGGCGGCCGGCGTACACCATCCAGGTAAGTGCCGGTACCGATGACTTGATCCGGTTTAGAAGACGGGGCATAATTGTAATCAATTTGCCCGGCGATCCTAAAGACTACCGGCAAATTCTCACTGACGCCTTCTCTGAGCTCAAGAAATATTGGCAGCGCCAACTAATAAAGGCCGGAGTTTATACCGGAGCCAAGCTGCCGCCAAATAAAAACATTCCGGAGGGGCTGTGTCTAATTGCCGCTGATCCACACCGTATCGGATTTTACCGGCAGGAGGCCTACCCGGTTTTGACCGAGGCCAATCTGGTGCCTATTACTGCTGCGGATTTGCATACTCCTGATGAACGATTAACACCGAAAATGGCTGCCTTAGCAGGCCGGGCGGCAGTGCTAATAGCCGACCGGGACTATAGGTTAACGGATTTTCTGGTAAAGGAGCGAAGCGGGGCTAAGACAGTGCTGGTAATTGCGGGTGAACCGATGCTTTACGCTGATGTTACTAAGAGGCTCCCCTCGACAACAAGTCGAGCCCTGGCAGATAATATCAGCTTCGATCAGAGGTTGCGAGCGGTACTGGCAGAGCTGGGTTATGCAACCGGCCAGACTGTTAGCGGCTCTAGCAACGACTGAGTTACCTACGTATACAGCACAAATTACTTCAATAAAAAGGCTCCCGAAGCTAGCTTCAGGAGCCTTCAACAACCTTAGGGCAGTACATCCCAGGGAATCGGAAATTCACGGAACCCGCCGGCATAAGGCGCAATGTCATAGGGATGGAAGAAAACGACGACATTTTCATTGTCAACATAAAACGAGAATTCTTCTTCCCGGGCATCTATTGTTTCCAGAGCATCTTCAAAATAGTACTCCGGCTCGGCTTGGATGGCCTTCTTGATTTCTTCTTTTACATACTGTACATGATCAGGATGTTCAGGGAAAAAGTCTGCTAATGACAGCAGGCGTTCGCCTGTGATGTCAATATTGTAGGCAGTTTTGTATGTCATGCCGTGGGCACCACCGGTGAACTGGTAAGATTGGTAGACGATGCTCAGCAATCCGTCCTGATTCCAAGGAACACGGTAAGACGTGAACAGAGAATAAGGGAAGACTGTGGCACCGGCTTTCTTGGCTTCTTGGGCACCGGCTTCTATTTCGGCCCGTGTATTTACATATGACTGCTTTATCTTTTCGTTAATCTTTTTCATTAATGCGCTGTTCTCCGGTAGAACCGGAAGCTCAACGTTTATTTCTACGATATCGGTCTTAGAAGCAACAGTTTCATTATCGATGTAAATACCGCCTACCAGCTCTTTTATTTCAGTATTCATGAGCTCTTGTAGCTCAGGGGTAACTTTGTTTTCGGTATCTTTTAGCTTGGCGAGATAGCTATTCACCAGATTATATAGAGGATAACCCAGGGCGTCATTTTTGGTTTTGTCAAAGCTGGCTAGGGCTTCCGGTTTAATAACCCTGGTTTCGTAATCGTAAGAAGGGGTGTTGTTAGCACCGTATAAATAGGTAGCCAGATAGTTTTCGTGCATACGAGTGAGCTCATGGTTATATTTAGAGTAGGGGAAGGTAAATTGAAACTCTTCCATGGCGACTATTCTCTTGGCTATCTCATCAAGGCTTACTACCAGCGCGGCATCTTTCATGGCCGGTTCGTTATAATAGTCGGCTAGTATTTGAAACCAGCTTGTGAGCTCATTGGTGATCTTACCTTGAAAATCTGCTACCAAGACCTGGTAATCCACGGCAAAAAAGTACATGCCTTCTGCTGTCTGTAGCTGCAGCCCCAGTTGGCGAGCTTTAACCAGTAGTTCCTTCAAGTCTTGTTCGTTCTTAAGACAGTCGGGGTCCTGGAGGCGTTTAATATCATTAAGATCGTTACCGTATTTCTCCTGCAAGCTTTGGATTTGGCTATCGTAGGCAGGAATTAGTTGCTGAAGCTTTTGGGCATAGGATTCCAGAGCGGCCGTTGCACCTTTCTTCGTAAGCTTACTGAGGTTGGCCTTTAGATACTTTTGCGCCGAAAGTAAATCCTCACTTCCTAGCTTGGCGGTCAACTCGGCCAGCACAGCTGGATCGGAAGGCTGTTCTTCCGAATTATTCTTGTGCTGTTCGTATTTAACGAACTTAATGCCGTCTCGCCCGTTCCATTTATACCAATAGGAGATCTTATCGGAGTCGGCCATGCACGTTCCTTCACCGTCCGGGTCTTCTGTATAGATGCTAAACTCAATGATACCGTCGTTATCTATGTCGGCTATATCACCGCTGGCATAAGCTGAAAGTAGTCTGGCATTGGAATCATCAATAGCCGGTTCCAGCTTACCGTCCTTAAGTAAGAACAGGTAAAACATCTCGCTGTGTGCGCCCACAGCAGTTTGCATAAAGAGGGCATTTTGTCCCGGAGCTGCCGGCCCAATCGCCGTTTTAACACAGCTGTTGTCATATTCCATGTCGACGCTGGCAACTTGTTGATACTTGCCATCCTTAAACTGATATACCACCAACGCGCCCGGATCATCCATGTTGTCAAAGTCGCGTTGTTCGTATACTGCAATTTCAGGTAACTTGTCCCCGTCCAAATCACCTACGGCAAAATGAGTTGCGTGTTCCAAGAAACGTTCGCTTTCTGTCCTAAGTAACGCTGGGGCAAGGGCGTTGACCAGACTTAGGAATTCCTCATCGTCGGCAAAATTGTATGTAGCCTCTTTAGCATTAATGTAGTTGGCGATTTCTTTTTCCAAGTCGGCAGCACTTTCTCTTTGCCCAATTGGAACGGGCTTTCTAACAGCCGGTTTTGCTGCTGCCGGTGCAGCAGAGAGTGTTCCGATAGTAACAGCTAGACAGATCGCTAGGATAAGTGCTGTTCTACCTTTTGTTTTTCTGTTCAATCCAGGTTCGCCTCCTAAGGTGTCTGTGTTTCCTTATATACACTATAGCCCGAACTAGTTAACAGCACGTTACGAAACCATTAACCTTTTGATGCCATAACCTACACTTACTTCAAGCTGCTATGCTAACAGGAACCTAGATGTTATATAACGAAATATAGGTTGTAAGGAGGTAGGAGCCATGGGCTGGCGTTTTCGGCGCTCCATTCGGATAGGCAAAGGTACACGCATAAATATTTCTAAGAGCGGTGTCGGCATGAGTGTGGGTGGGAAAGTATTGCGTGCAGGCGTGGGACCGCGTGGTGCCTACCGTACGTTCCGAATTCCGGGAACAGGATTGTATCATATGGAACACTTGGGTACAGGAAAGGAAAGGGGCTCGGCTAAGCAACACAACCATGACGTTACTACCGCGGCTGTTTCGTCTTTACCACCGGAGTTAGCACCAAAGGCCAAAGCCGTGGGGTGCTTGGCAGTGGTGGTCTCACTGATTTTATTGTTTGTGTGGTGGCCGGCGGGACTGTTAGCACTTGGCGTCAGCATTTATCTAAGGGCTAACACACCTAGTGCTCGAGCTCGGAAATGTTTCTTAAAGGCCCAAAAGGCCCAGGCGAAAGGGGAAATAGAAGAAGCTGTCAGTGAGTATCAACAAGTACTGGCCCTGGTGCCGGACGTACCGGCAGTGTTTTACAATTTGGCTTATCTTTATTGGGAACAAGGCCTTCTAAGAGAGGCAAAGGAAGCCTTAGAAACATATTTGGGCTTCCAGCCTGAGGATTACAGCACTAAATATTCTTTAGCAGTGCTTCTTAGACAACAAGGGGATTTGGATTCGGCCTTAGAGTTGCTAAATGAGTTGCCGCCGGAGGTAAGGAATGAGGTACCGGTAATAAACGCGCGGGCCGGTATTTACCTGAAGCAAAACAAGCCGGAACTGGCCTTAGCTGTTTTGGAGACCGGGCCTTGGCGACAGAAGAAAAATATGGATCAGGTGACGATGGAGTATCGCTACCTGATGGCCCAAACTCTGTTAGCCGTGGGTAAGAACAAACGTGCTTTAACGCAGCTGCGTCGTCTTTTTACACAAGACCCCAATTATAAAGATGTGGCCGAGCTAATCACTAAGCTGACAAGCACAAGCAGTTAAGACTGTTAGCCATGCCTTTTTATGTATTGTAGTATAATTATCTTGCCACCGTTTACGATAAACTTGTATACTAAACACGGTATTTAACAATATTGGTGGAAGGAGAACCATATTATAATGCTCTATGCACCTGAGTGTGGACCTTGCCTTAAACGACAAATACAAGAAGCGATGGAACTGGTAGAGGCCAAGGGTGATTTGGCAGAAAAAATAACGCAAGCTACCGAAGAACTCTTTGCCAGCCAAGATAAATTCATCGATGGATTGGAATTTGCAGCTGCTATCCACAATGTGATTGCCGAGCTAGCCGGATCTGATGATGTTTATAAAGAACTAAAAGACGATTCTACCCGTCAAGCATTGAATCTTTATCCAAAAGTTAAAAAAGCGATCCAGGAACAAGACAACCCTCTTGTTGCTGCTTTGAAGGTAGCTGCAGCCGGCAACATAGTTGATGCCGGGGCGTTGGGCCTGGACATACCTATCCAAGAGGCGGTGGAAGCAGCTTTGGCCGAGCCTTTTGGCCGCGATGACAGTGCCCGGTTAATAGAGGAACTTACCGCTGCCAAAAGCATCTTGGTTATCGGCGATAACGCCGGCGAGACAGTTTTTGACCGGTTGTTGCTGGAAATTATCCAGGAGCAGTTGGGAGAAAAGGATGTGTACTATGCTGTTAAGTCCGCTCCCATTATCAACGATGCTACGGCCGAAGATGCTGCAGCAGCGGGGTTAAATAAAGTAGCCACTGTTTTTGATGTAGGGACTGTTTTGCCCGGCATGGTTTTTGAACGTACCAGCCCCGAGTTTCAGCGGATGTTTGCCGAAGCAGACGTTGTTATCAGTAAGGGACAAGGTAACTTTGAAGGCCAAGCCGGCATGGAGCAGCGCCCAGTTTACTATTTGTTAAGGGTTAAATGTGGCCCTAATGCACGTGCTTTAGAGGTAGCTCCCGGAACACAAGTCTTGGTGCGGCTTCCCTAACAAACGTAAACGAAGTAGTATTGTTTACCAGGACGCGGGTTTTTCTTGACTCAAAAAAGACTTTATGGTACCATACAAGCAAGACGCTGCGGGATGGTGTAGTGGTAGCACACATGACTCTGGATCATGGTGCCTAGGTTCGAGCCCTAGTCCCGCAGCCATTTCATTTGATATTATGGATTATTTTCGCTCTGCTGTTTAGCAGGGCTCTTTTTTTCTAACAGGCCCGTCCAGGCTGGCAG
Source organism: Bacillota bacterium (assembly GCA_012839445.1). Taxonomy (GTDB): domain Bacteria; phylum Bacillota; class DTU030; order DUMP01; family DUMP01; genus DUNI01. The sequence goes on along the minus strand of DUNI01000115.1, from coordinate 175 downwards.
CGTATGCTCCGTCCAATCCTTGATCTAGGTGGCTGTAATAACTCTTCGCTCCTTAAGCCGAAGTAAAGCTGCAAACGCCGGACGCTTTCAATTGAGACTTGTGGACTAATTGCTCTGAAAGACGCACCCAGTCCTGGGTACAGGAATTTTTGCAAGCTAGAGCGAACATATTTAT
>DUNI01000114.1 GCA_012839445.1 Bacillota bacterium | reverse complement strand
TGATAAGCTGACCAAGGCCGATTTTATCTGTATTAATGACAAGATATTAGGCTATAAAGGTCCTAAAACAAAACAGACCACCCCAAAAGATACAGTTACGAGCGTAACGGGACACGCATTAGAGGTGTTCTTATACGCTTTGTGGCAGTCTATAGCGGATTTCAAGAAAAATAACAAAAAAATTTTGGCCCGAGAAGATATTCAAAGGATTACTTTAACAGGTTTGGAGTTCAGGCATCAATTTGAAAGTGGGGCTGACGAGGACGCTAGGAAGTTTCTACAAAGACTGATCGGTGGTGTGGATCAATGCCTTAAAAAGCATATACTTATAGGGCCTAAGGACCGTGAGGCTATCGTGGAGTCGAACTTGGCGCCTAAAGAGGGACAATTAAAATACAGCTCTGCCGGGAGAATTGAACCAAGGTTCATATTCCAGGTGGAGATAGATGGAAAATCAGGCCATGGTATCAAGAGAAAGTTTGCATGGTTGATGGGGGAAAACAGCCAGCCCAGATTCTTGGTCGGACTATACAATTGGGTTATTAAGGAGTATGAAAAGAAAGAGACGCAAAACATTTTTCTTCCAGCATTTGCTGCCCAGCATGTAAACGAAATGTTTATGGCTAAAGACGCTGAAGATGTAATTCGTATTTTCAATCAAGGAATGGAAAAAGGTTCTCTTTCTGTCCATGATTTGATTATCATTTCTGGACCTGATCACGACGATTGTCTGATAAAACATGTATCCAGGCTATCACGATGTTTTCAAGCATTCCTTGGTGAATATGCCCGGGAAGGCTTTTTCTCAGCCTTGGAGACCAAATTTAATGATTTGCGTCGCGCATATCGAGATCTGCTGCAAGAATACTTAAAACGGAGCTCGGAGAGTACATTGGGCTCAAAACTTATGAAAGCATTTATGCTTCTTCCCCAAGAATACACTGAAGCGGTTAATTGGCAAAGCAGAAGACATCTGGATTTCGGGGTAATTACTGCACTGCATCCAGCTTTGCTACAAATGATTCATCATCAGCATACATATTTATGTAATAGTTTTTGCAGTCGTGTAAACAAAGGTTTAGGGGAGGTAGGAACCAGGGGTTTGTCGCTTCGACACTGGCACAGATTATTAGATCTATCCCAGATTAAATGGCCTATCTTAGGAATTCTTGATGAACAAAACAATTTAAACACAAATGTTCATAGTTATGATCATATTCACCTAGTTGGGGCACCTAAAAAAGAGTACTCGTCAATTAGCTCCAAGTTACTGATTAAATATGAAGATAGTGAGGATGATATAACCGGTGATGAGTTGTTCCGGGAAACTCAGGAAGGCAAGCTTATAAAACGCATCCTCCTCGATTACTGTAAACTGCATCCGTATGCTAATGATGGAATTAGTATTGGTGCATATTGTGGCGGTCCTATACAACACCTGATCGGAGGGATAGATGCGTTTTTGGCCGAAACTGTGGGAACAAGGGAAGGGAATGCTTACTCACTTAACCTAGTTTTATTCTCTGATAGTCCCGATGATATGGAGCTACTGAGATGGGTTAATGCTTGGAAGGAACGATGGCAGTTAGCAGGCGAAAGCACTAGGCAAAGATACTATGCTAACAGTGAAATTTCGGTGTACTATCGCGTAATTCCTCAGAATGATTTGGAGCAGTTGAAACAACAGATTCTACAAACTGATTTAGATATACTTTTCTTTACGAACTTTACGTCACCGCAAATGAATGATTTTTTACCCATCGGTGATTCAAGATTGTTTCCAGCCTGTAGTGAAGATTATCTAAAGTTCCCTATCCTAGAAAAGGTCGGCTGTGTGGTTAGAGGTGATGGTACGGAAACGGAACGGAAACTTGTAATTAGTAATCGACAGTTTCA
>DUNI01000113.1 GCA_012839445.1 Bacillota bacterium | reverse complement strand
TTACCGCAAAGCTGCAGCCGAACCGCTTGCAGGATTTAATAGATTACGCAGCTGACTTTTTAGTGAAAGAAAGCGAACTGGGTTCCGATCCCGGTCTATGTGTAGTAGTGTTGGAAAAACTAAAGCAGCCGGAGCGCCTTATAGCCTTCGGCCAGCGAGCCAAGAAAGAAGTCTTTACCAAGGACGACGCCTATTCCCTGGCCCGAGAGCTGGGTATTCACCTGTCCGAACACGGCGGAACCGGCCAGGGAGTTATCGGAGCCGTAGCCGGGGTAGGCCTGCGCCTTACCGGTAACGACGGCCGTATCCGCGGTAAAATCTATCAAGGACACGCCGGCGAGATCCTAACTGTAGCCCAACTTCGTAACCATCCTAAAGTGGACTTGGTGCGTCAATTAGAGGGAGGACCGGTGCAGGATAACGAAACCGTGCGGCTGGGTGAAAAGGTAAAGACTGTATTACTGGACCACCGCTGCGTGCTGCTTTTAGCTCCCGAAGATACAACAGTTAGCCAAGCTAAGTGGCGAACCTGCATTAAAGAAGAGCTAAGAAAGTTTTAAGACAGGGGCTGTTCTCCGCGCCGGCCCGACAGGAAACGAAGTAGTGGCGCAAGAACGAGCCCGAGTAGCATTGCTACCCGGGCTCTCTTGCCAACATTGTACCAAGTATGATCTTAGGATGGAGTCTAGTTCTTATTAGCGCTTGTCTTCCACCAGCCAAACATACGGGCAACTACCAGAAGAACTACCAGACCGGCAAGGGTAATCCAGGTGAAGCGGCCGGCCAGGCCTTGGGATATAAGAAGGGGCGGTAAGGCAGTAAGGGCAATAACAATAGGCCGGTTTAATGCTAGCGCCACAGCAGCATCTTCTAAGGCGCGTGACTTAAATTCGGGGTCTACCACGCGAAGAAGCATGATACCTGTGGTGAGAACTCCGCATGCACTGCCCCAAACCATCATATTACGTTCAAACCAGTTTTCCTCTGACATTTTAGCACCGAAATATTTGAACCAGACCCAGTTTAGAACGAAGCCAAAGATGAACAGTAGAGCCATAGGGGCTGCATATTTAACGATGACAGAGAGTTTGATTGATTCAATACCGGCTACGATAAGAAAGTCGGTGGCCGTTCCACTGATACGATTGACAGTGGCGCGGTCCACATATTTATTGGCACCGGTAGAAAGAAGTATTGATTGTACGATGTAGGCTACAATTAGAGCACTGGCAAAGGCGGGTATTTTGAGATTAGGGTTAAGCGTTCCGAACCATTCTGAAAGATAATATCCCAGGACAGAAGGTATGAGAAGTAGGCCCAAATGAAACGAGATCGGATCAATGGAGATGGATGCAACGGTTGCTTTACCGTAGGGTTTTTGATTTTCTTCAGCTATGATACCGGTTCTAAGTTCTGTCGGCAATTCTGCTGGTGAGGTAATAAAGTTGGTTAACCCTTTACGGGTAGCCCAGTTAATAAGGGCAACACCGCCAACAATGCCACCGACAATACCCACCGTAGCAGATGTCATGCCTAAAGCTAGGGCTTCTTCCCAACCTAGAGATTCAAAAGCTGCTCCTACAGCGGCAGCGGTGCCGTGACCGCCATAGAATCCTGTGGCCAGCATAAGGCCAAAACCAGGATGAAGCTTCCAGATAGTACCCAGCACATAAAGAGAGAGGGCCATGCCAAGTCCGTATTGGGCTAAAGCAATTCCAGTGAGGTTACTGAACATTCCGCCGATGCCGCGACCTGATTTACGCCAGTTTACCGGTTTGTCTCCAATAGGCATAGAAGCAAAGACCAAAATAATTAGGATACTGGAGTAGGTGCCTACTGAATTGGAAAAAGGTAGAAGGTTTATTCCATTAGGCCCTAAAATCCAGGCTAGTATGCCGGCGATAAGGGCAGCAGGTAATAGTAAGTCTTGAAATAATTTAATTTTAGATCTTAAGAACTGACCAACAACCAAAAGTCCTCCTATGAGGGCGAAATCCACAAATACTGACCAAGCTGTGAATTCCATTGCTTTACCTCCATCTTTAGATTAATTAGCGGCCACTATTCACCGTGGAGAAGGTAATCGTAAAGTTTTTCCTTTGTCATGTTAGTCAAACCGAGTTTTTCAGCAGTTCTACCTTCCTCCCAGAAGTTGTGTGACAAAGCAGCGCAAGCCAGTTCCACAACGGCGTGGCAGGTAGGAGTGGGGACCCCGGCCAGCTTACCTAAAGATATAAAAGGAATAAGGCCTGTAGGGATGTCCTCAAACAAATAACGGACGTTAAGGGTGGTGGGTGCTTTGATGCCTTGATAAGCAGGGTTGCTGATAAGTCCATCACGCAAGTTAGTTGCCTGCACCCCGTACACTGATTCCAGCCATTCAAGGGCGGACAATACCGGAATGTCTAACGCTTTGGCAATGGAACACCGTTCCTTGTCAACCTGTTCCAGCACTGCAGTTACCGCCGGTGTCATCCCATCCCGGTAGAACTCAAAATCCTCGTTGCCTTCTATCCGGCCGGCGTTGAGCAAAACAGTAGTAGGGTGGAAAACAGCACCAATATTCATAAGATCTGTGTATAATACCGAAGGGACAGACTGGAACTGGGGGAAATACTTATTTAGTTCCTCCAGTACCGGTTGTGTCTCCGCTGCTGGAAATGCAGCTACAGCCACTTCTTTTTTGATACCTTTAATCTGTACCCCTGTTGTTCCTTCACTGCGGCAAGCATAAAGCAAGGTCTGTGTTTCTGCTATACGTACTTTTGCTGGGCAATTTTCTTCTTTTAGTACCTGAGAAAACTCAAGCGCTCCTCCGGTGCGACCTGGATTAAGTATTATAATTTGACCGTTTCTTAGATAAGGTGCCAATGCCCGCGCTATGGAAGCATGGGCGAAAGCAGGGACTACCACCAGGATAAGGTTAGCATCGGAAATAGCAGCAAAGTTATCATCACACACCTGTACTTTGCCTTGCCCTTCGACAGTACCAGAGACCGATATAGCCCCTAATTCTTTAATAGCTTCCAGTTCCGCCGGGAAACTACTTATCAGGCGGACTGGGGCACCTTGAAGGCTCAAATGTCCGGCGAAAGCTCGGGCTCCGTTGCCTCCGCCTACAATTACCACTGGTTTTGTTGTCATCTTAAGTCCATCCACCTTACTAAAAACATAGTTTGGTTGTCCACAATGGCTTTAGAAAACAGCTGAGAACCTGGTTTAGTTCCATTCTCCCTCCTTTAAGGCAAAATTATAAGCAAAAAGGCTCAGATCAAAAAACATATTTAGCTATGTTGGCTTCAAAGGTTCTGAGCCTTTGCTCCGCTTGTTCAGGGATTTTTTGGGCTACAGTGGTTAACAGCGCCTCAGCTACGGCCATAGCTCCCAGAGTGGAGATTTGAAAAGAGGAGAAGTCAGCCGGTACCAGTAAAGCGACGTCAGCTAATTGAGCTATTGGCGATACCGGGCTGTCGGTGATGGCGATTATGTTTGCGCCATGTTTTTTGCCTAGTTCTGTTACTTCTTGTGTAGCCTTGGTGTAACGGGAAAAGCTAATCGCTATCAACAGATCTTTCGGCTCCAGATGGTAAAGTTGTTCATGATAAAAGCCGGCTGACATAAAGAGCATCGAAGCATTACCCAACATCATTTGCAGGCAATTCCCCAAGTACCAGGAGACGCTGGCGGAGCTGCGAAATCCTACGGTGATAATATGGTGGGCGGAAAGTATCAAGTCGATTGCCTGTTTAAAGTCCTTGGCGTTGATACTGGCAAAAGTGCAATCCAAGAGATCTTTCTGCCTTTTTAGACACGAAGTTAGCAGCGTTTCTTGATCTTCTTTACGCTCTAAACTTTCTTTTAACTTAGTCACTAAAAAACCTTGTGTTAATGATTCGCGCACTTGATCCTGAAGATCGGCATAGCCCTTAAAACCGGCAGAGATCGCAAAACGGATTACAGTAGCTTCGCTCACACCGGCTTTGCGACCAATTTGGGCTGCAGTGCAAGTGGCGACTTCCGGCAAATGGTTGTTCAAGAGATACTGGGCTACCAGCAGTTGCCGTTCTGACAGCTGGTCAATCACTTGACTCATTTGCTCTTTCAGTTTATCTAACAAAGTAATTTTCCTCCCGGCAAATGATGCAGCCACTACAACAGATAGCAATAAGAAGTAGCAACTTCATCAATGTAATTAAATTGTAGCCATGATCATGTCAAAAGCCAAGGTGAATTTTGTTTCTAATCACTCAATAGATATGCAAGCAGTAAGAAACGTTAGGAAAACAAAGAGCCCGAGTAGCATTGCTACCCGGGCCAGTTTTATATCCGAGATTATACTTTTTACTACGGTGGTAGCTTGGTTTAGACAAATAAACCCTTCATTTTCATTGCCTCAACAACTCTTTCAATGGCAATGGTGTAAGCAGCAGTCCGTAGTGTAAGATCGCGTTCCTTGGCTAGGTTCCAGATGTCGTCGAAGGCTTTGTGCATGATGTTAGTGAGATGGGTGTTAACCGTATCTTCGTCCCAGTAGAAGGACTGCAGGTTCTGTACCCACTCGAAATACGAAACAGTAACACCGCCAGCATTGGCCAGAATATCTGGTACCAGGGTAATGCCGCGTTCGTTTAAGATAGCGTCACCTTCAGGTGTGGTAGGTGCATTGGCTGCCTCGATCACAATCGGGGCCTGGATACGAGCTGCGTTTTCCTTGGTAATCTGGTTTTCTAGAGCTGCCGGAATAAGTATGTCTACTTTACCTTCGAGAAGTTCAGCGTTGGAAATTGGATCAGCATCTGGGTAGCCGGCCAGCAGATGCTTATCAGAGGTCTTGCAGTATTCCATCATAGCCGGAATATCGAGACCTTCTTCGTTGCCGAAGCCACCGCTGACGTCACTGACAGCTACGATACGGCAACCGGCCTGATGCAGGTAATAAGCGGTCCAGCTACCGTTGTTACCAAAGCCTTGAACTGCCACTGTCATCTTGGTGGGGTCTTTGCCCAGCCATTTTAGGAGTCGTAAGGTAGTGAGAGCAACACCGCGGCCTGTGGCTTCTGTGCGTCCCAGTGAGCCACCGATTCCGATCGGTTTTCCGGTTACAATACCACGAACATCGTCTCTGGCGAGCTCGTTCGCCTTGTCAACAAACCAGCCCATTACTTCGGCGTTGGTGTTAACGTCCGGTGCCGGTACGTCAACCTTTTGGCCAATAATCGGGAAGATCTTGCTAACAAAGGTTCTGGTAAGCTGCTTCAGTTCACGCTTGTTAAGAGTGAACGGGTCTACAGCCACGCCGCCTTTGCCACCGCCATAAGGAATGTTCACAGCAGCGCACTTCCAGGTCATGAGAGCAGCTAAGCCGCGCACTTCGTCCAGATCAACACTGGGGTGGAACCGGAAGCCGCCCTTAAAGGGTCCGCGAGCGTCGTTGTGCTGAACACGGAATCCAGAATAAACTTCTAAAGTACCGTCTTCTTTTACCAGTGGGACTTGTACCAACAATTCTCTTTGTGGGGTTTCTAACATTTGCTTTACGCCAGGTTCTAGGTCTAGTCCTTGGGCAGCCTGTTCAAAGAAATATTTGGTTGCTGCGGCTAGACTCATTAATACCACCTCCATGAAATAATTAACATTATACATCATCAGGTCAAAATAAACTAGCGGAATGGGGCTTGCTGGTGGCCAGCTTTGTTGTCTTCCCCTGTGCTTTGTCTACCATACTACCGACAGCCCCAGCCTGCTGTCAATTACATTGCATTGGGGATCCTACTTAGGGTTTTACACACTAGTTAGTAATGACTTTTACAACAGAATCAAATTTTGCTCAGAACCGTTGTCCGGTATCTCCGGCTAACTGTGTTATCAAGCCCCCTCATTAGTGTGTTTTGTGGTGTTATAGCAGGCTCCATGATACCTGTTCTACCCGCTTTTGATGATTTTAACAACGAGCAACATAAACATTAATGACAGTAGTTCCCACTTGTTTGAGATACTCACTGATTGCATTTACTAATTTCAAGATTCAGCTTTAGAATTCCTGCAAGGTTTTGGAATGTTTGTAGAGTTTGTAACAAAAAAAGGCCCTGGTGGGCCTGGAAAGGAAAGCCAGAGGCTAGCTGGCTTTATACCTAAGAGTACGAGTGGCATTTAAGACGGCTAACAAGGCTACCCCCACATCAGCAAATACTGCTTCCCAGATGGTAGCTATACCGAACACTCCCAGGGCTAGGAAAAAGAACTTAATGGCTAGAGCCAAGGCAATGTTTTGCTGCACCACTCGGCGGGTGTAACGAGCAATGTCCACGGCTGTAGCAAGTTTAGCTGGATTATCTTCCATGAGTACCACATCGGCTGCTTCGATAGCAGCATCGCTGCCTAAGCCTCCCATGGCTACCCCCACATCAGCTCGGGCGATTACTGGTGCGTCATTAACACCGTCCCCAACAAAGGCTAGGGTATGGCCTTGGGGGCGTGACTGATCGAGCAGGGCCTCTACTTGTTTTACTTTTCCCTCCGGAAGAAGGCCGGCAAAATAACCGTCGAGCTTGAGTTGCCCAGCTACTTGCTTGGCAGCACTTTCTTCATCACCTGTTAGCATAAAGAGCTTCTTAACTCCTAGTTGCCGCAGATTTTGTGTGGCCTTGGGAGCATTGGCTTTTAGCCGGTCTGACACAATTATTTCACCAGCTAGTTGCCCGTCGATAGCTACATATACCTGTGTTCCTTGGGCCTGACAAATGTCGGTGCCGTGGGGAATGTTTTGTTGATGCAGCAAGCGATCGTTACCCACCAATACCTGGCGGCCATCCACTGCGGCTATCACACCGTGTCCGGGGATATCCTGATAATTAGCGTCCAGATCCGGTTCTATAGCATCTTTATAAGCCTGTCGGATGGATTCAGCGATAGGGTGGGTGGAGTAGGCTTCGGCGTGGGCGGCATAGCGCAGCACGTCTTCTTTGGTAAAACCGTGTTCGGCCCGGACCTCAGATACGGCAAAAATGCCTTCCGTTAAGGTGCCTGTTTTATCGAATACCACTGTATGCAGATTGGACAAGGCGTTGAGGAAATTACTGCCCTTAACTAAGATTCCGTGTCGGGAGGCATTACCAATACCGCCGAAATAGCCTAACGGGATAGAAATCACCAGGGCACAGGGGCAAGAAATAACCAGCAATACCAAGGCTCGATAGAACCAGGTAGAAAAGTTAGCTCCTGGCACGACGAGTGGCGGCAATACCGCCACCGCGGCTGCAGCGGCTACTACTGCCGGGGTGTAGTAGCGAGCAAAGGTGGTGATAAATTGTTCGGCCGGTGCCTTTCTGGTTTCGGCTTCTTCCACTAATTGTAGAATACGGGCTACGGCCGATTGGCTATAGGGCTTGGTGACTTTCACTGTAAGCAATGTCTCACCGTTGACCATGCCGGCCAGTATTGTATCTTCCGGTTCCAAACGCCTGGGGACCGGTTCGCCGGTAAGGGCAGATGTGTCTACAAACGAAGTTCCCGTTAGAACCACGCCGTCCAGCGGTACGCGCTCCCCTGGCTTAATTACAATCTCTTCTCCCACAGCCACCGCTTCCGGCGGGACTTGCTGTAGTTGTTCGCCGTGCTTGATGTTGGCATAATCAGGGCGAATGGCTAGCAGTGCGGCGATAGAGCGGCGCGAACGATTAA